>JABGXK010000120.1 GCA_018675825.1 Flavobacteriales bacterium
AACCATGAATTGTGCAGAAGCAAATAACGTAGTCATTGCAAGAGCTGCTGTAAAAAATCCTTTTTTCATTGTTTAAAATTTAATATTAATATTGGTCGCAAGATAGTAAAGCTATTGATACTGTACAATTAATCTTCCAAGTTTTCTTAACACCTTGTTGTTAACTGCTAGATACAAGATAAAAAAAAAGAGCTGCAATTTGCAGCTCTTTTTTAGAATTTATTAGTCTGTAATTACGGAGTAACAGTTAAAGTTAACCAGTTGTAATTAGTGTCTTCAGCACCACCATTGTTGTCAGTTACCATTTTGTATGATAATGCAGCATTGTCTCCTAATGAATAACCTACAGAAACTTCAGTAGCTTTTCTTTCGTAAGTATCATCTGTAGTGTTAGTTACTGTATGCATTGTAGCTCCTAAAGAAAAAGCACCCATGTTGTAAGAACCACCTATGTACATGTTTTCTTGATCAGCAGAAAGAGCACCTAAGTTACCGTTAGAGATCCAGTCACCTGACATGTTACCACCGGCTCCATAAGCAAATCCATTTTCTCCAACAGAAGTTCTACCAGCAGTTAATGACATATCATCATTCACTGTATAAGTACCAGAAACATCCATCATATCTCCATCTTCATCTACACCGTTAGCTGTAGTGTTGTAAGAAACATCAAGAGTTAAAGCTCCACCCATTGCAGTATATGCAAAGTCTAGACCCATTTGATTTACTTCGTTACCTTCGTTAGCAGTTACTGCACTGTAGAATAAGTTAGCACTCCAGTCTCCAGAAGACTTTGAAGCGTTTAACCACATACGGTCAGTTCCATTTCCAGCTCCATCATTGTCATTGTTTAAACCTAAGTCTAATCCAACAAAATCATTGTCAATTGCAAAAGTCATACCATCAACAGTATTTCTGTTTGCTGACCAGTCATTTGTTCCAACAAATACACCAGAACCATAAGATAATGCTTGACGACCAATGTTCATTGTAGCAAATCCAAAAAGGTTAGTAGTTGCATATGCTTCATAAACTTCAGCGTTTACTTCAGAGTTATCGTTAGTTGTGTAGTTTACATCACTACTTAAAACGATACCCCAGTCAGAACCACCCCAGGCAGTACCAACAGTTACTCTTTGTGACGTAGACATTTTATCCATATCACCACTCACATCTATTCTAGTTCTAGAATCTACATTCCAGTCCTGAGCAAAAGATACAGTTGTCATTAGACCCAATGCAAGGGCTAATATGTTTCGTAAATTCTTTTTCATAGTTATTATTTAATTAGTTAATACCCGGCAAAGATAAACTACTCAATTAAAACAAGCCTAATAGAAAGCCCACTTTTTTAACATTACATTGTGGGTATCATTGTTAAAAAGCTCATAATCAGAGCTTTAACTTGTTAATTTTTTTTAAAAATAAACGTGTTTTTTTATGAAAATTGATAGAAAAATGCATGTTTTTAGTCAAAAACAGTATAATTAACCCTTATAAGTGAGCCATTTCCATAGCTCTTTATAGCTTATTTTTTTACCGTACATTAGTATTCCAGTCCTATATATTTTTGCAGCTAAATAGGTAGTTATAATAAAACCTAGTATTAGTAAAACCATTGATAATACAAGTTCCCATATATCTACACCAAATGGTAACCGAACCATCATAATCACAGGAGATGTTAATGGATTCATTGAAAGCCAAAATGCCAATGTTCCATCTGGATTATCCATAACTGGTTGAATTAGTATAAAAGCTAAAATTAATGGAATAGTAATGGGAAGTACAAATTGTTGTGTATCAGCTTCGGCATCAACAGCTGATCCTACAGCTGCAAATAATGCACTATACATTAAATACCCAAATAAAAAAAAGAAAATAAAACAGAAAAATATTTTTATTAAATCAATTCCTCCAGTTAATTTAGTAATTTCATCTAAGATCAAAGATTGATTTATAGTGTCTGTGTTATTGCTAATTTCTGCAGCATCTATTAAAAATAATTCAGCAAAAGAGGAAATAATGATAGTAAGTAAAATCCATAAAATAAATTGTGTTAATCCTACAAGAGCAACTCCTATTATTTTACCCATCATAAGCTGAAATGGTTTAACAGAGGATATTATAATTTCAACTATACGATTTGTTTTTTCTTCAATTACCCCTCTCATTACCATTGTTCCGTACATAAATATAAACATGTATATTAAAATACCTGTAATAAATCCAATACCGATACTAGCTTCTGTATTGGAATCAGTTACTTCACCTTTAGCATCAATAATCTTTGTTTCAATGTTAATTTTAGTTTTTGAATTTTCAATAATTTTAATATCAATACCAGCTTGTTTAAGTTTCTCTCTTTCAATAATTTTTTCAAGTTGATTCTGAATTGAATTTCTTATATTTAATCCTATTTGTTGCGAAGCAAAGAGGGTGAATGTGTCATTTTTAATATCTAAAATCGCGTAGTATGGAGAGTCGGTGAGGTTTTTTCTTATTTTTTCAGATTCATCTTCAGTGATTATTTCAAAATTAATATTATCAGTATCATTAATTTTACTCGAGTATTTAGTATCATCTTCACTTACAGCGATTAATCTATTTTGTTGATCTTGGTTTGCTAAGAAAACGGGAACAATAATTAAACTAGCCATTAAAATAGGTGCTAAAATTGTCATTATAATAAATGATTTCTTTTTTACCCTTACTAGGTACTCTCTTCTTATAATGAGAAATATTTTATTCATCCTTTATAGATTTAATGAAGATTTCTTCCACACTAGCAGAATCTTTTTTGAAGGATAATATTTTATGTTCTTTATTTATAATATCTATTGTTTGCTTTACCAAAAACCCTTCATTAATTTTAATTTTATAAGTGTTTTTATCATGCGACAGGATTTTAAATTGATTAGAAGACACTAAATTATTAGTATCTAAACTAACTTCATAGGTATTGGGTTGAAAGTCTTCTTTAATTTTTTCTATTGGACCTTCTAAAATAGTTTTTGAATCATTAATAAGCGCTATATGGTCACAAATTTCCTCTACAGATTCCATTCTATGAGTAGATAATATAATCGTAGTCCCATTATCTCGTAGCTGTAATATTTCTTTTCTAATAATTGCTGCATTTATAGGATCAAAACCACTAAAAGGTTCATCAAAGATTAATAATTCTGGTTTGTGAATGACAGTTACTACAAATTGAATTTTTTGAGCCATTCCCTTTGATAATTCTTCAACTCTTTTGGACCACCAGTGTGTTATCTCTAATTTTTCAAACCAGTATTTAAGTTTTTCTTTTGCTTCATGATATGACATACCCTTTAGTTGTGCTAAATAGAGGGCTTGTTCACCAACTTTCATTTTTTTATATAAACCTCTTTCCTCTGGTAGATACCCAATATCTTTAATGTGATTCTTATTGAGTTTTTCACCATTAAAAATAATTGTCCCATGATCTGGAGCAGTAATCTGATTAATAATTCGCATAAGAGTAGTTTTACCAGCTCCGTTTGGGCCTAATAACCCATAGATGCTTGATTTAGGAACGGATATATTGACTTTATTTAAAGCAGTATAATCACCATACTTTTTTATAACATCTTCAACAGAAAGTAATATTCCTTTTTTCATTTATCCAAACATTTCTCTAACTCGATCAAAGAAGGATTTGTCATTTTTGGTAGGTTGAGGTTGAAAGCTTTTTGATGATTTAGCTTCTTCAAAGAATTTTTTCTCATTAGAACTTATCTTTTGAGGTGTCCAAACATTTACATGAACAAGCAGATCTCCCTTTCCATAACTATTTACAGATGGAAGTCCTTGTGCTTTTA
>JABGXK010000121.1 GCA_018675825.1 Flavobacteriales bacterium
CACAAGTAAAATTTGTGCTAATAGACCCTAAAAAAGTAGAGTTAACATTATTCAATAAAATAGAACGACACTACTTAGCAAAACTTCCAGATCAAGAAGATGCTATTATTACAGATACTAAAAAGGTAGTTAATACAGTAAAATCATTAGGTATTGAAATGGATGAAAGATATGAATTATGTAAGGATGCTAATTGTAGAAACATTATTGAATATAATAAGAAATTTATTTCAAGGAAATTAAACCCTAATAAAGGACATAGATACTTACCCTATATTGTCTTAGTAATAGATGAATTTGCTGATCTTATTATGACAGCTGGAAAAGAAATAGAAACACCAATAGCTAGGCTTGCACAATTAGCTAGAGCTATTGGAATTCATTTAATAATAGCAACCCAAAGACCATCTGTAAATGTTATAACTGGATTAATAAAAGCAAACTTCCCAGCTCGTGTAGCATTTAGAGTAACTTCAACTACAGATTCAAGAACAATTATGGATTCTAAAGGTGCTGAGCAATTAATTGGTATGGGTGATATGTTAATATCAACTGGAAGTGAATTGATTCGATTACAATGCGCATTTATTGATACTCCTGAAGTTGAAAAAATATGTGAATTTATTGGATCACAAAGAGCATACCCTCAGGCCCATTTACTACCTGAATATGAAGGAGAAGCAGAAAGTGTTGCAACAACTACTGACCTTAATGACAAAGATGCGCTCTTTGATGAAGCAGCTAGAACTGTAGTACAAACACAATCTGGATCAACATCATTGATTCAAAGAAAACTAAGACTTGGATATAATAGAGCAGGCAGAATAATTGATCAACTTGAGGCTGCTGGAATAGTTGGTCCATTTGAGGGAAGTAAAGCTAGACAAGTCTTAGTAAGAGATTTATTAGAACTAGAGGATTTATTAAAAAAACTAAATAAAGATGAATAGAATACTAATTTTTATATTATTGATAATCAACACAGAATGCTTCTGTCAAGATGAAAAGTCAAATGAGATTTTACAACAACTTAGTATTAATACAAAGACTTACAAAAATATTGATGTAGATTTTAATTATAATTTTGAAAATATAACTGAATCAATTAATGAAAAACAAAAAGGCAATATTAAAATTAAAGGAAATGAATTTAGATTAGAACTTGACCAACAAATTATTATTAGTAATGACACCACTCACTGGATCTATTTAAAAGAATCTAATGAATTACAAATCATGGAATATGATTCACTAGATGAAATGATTAGTCCAAATAAAATTTTTACTATTTACGAAAAAGGATATAAAAACAATTATGTTGAACTAAAAAATGAAAATGGTCTAAGTTTACATATAATAGATCTTTTCCCAATTGAAAGTAATTCATTTCAAAAAATACAGCTTCAAATTAATTCTGAAAAAATACAGCTACACAATATTATCTTATTTGATAAGAATGGAGGGTCTTTTACTTATTTGATTACAAAATTTACTTCTGATGCTGATTTAGATAATAATCTATTTAAATTTAATACAGAAGAATATCCAGAAATTGAAATAATAGACCTTAGATAATAATTAGATTTTAGTTACGTTACCAATTTTATGAAAAGAATAATCATCACTTTGTTCTGTCTTATTTCAATATCAAATATATATTGTCAAGAAAAATATACGCTAAGCGGATTTGTTTCAGATCAAAATAATGGAGAAAATATAATTGGAGTAAATATATTTTGTAAAGACTTAAAACAAGGAGTTGCCTCCAATACATATGGTTTTTATAGCCTTACTCTACCAAAAGGAGAATATGAAATTTCATTCTCTTATATTGGATATGAAAATCAAATCTATAATATTAACTTAAATAAAGATATTGAAAAAGATATCGCATTTAAAATATCTTCATTTTCTGTCGGAGAGATTCAAGTTAGAGGTAAAGCAAATATAGTTAAGCAAACACAATCATCTGTTATTGAGATCCCTATTGAACAAATTGTATCCATACCTGCTCTATTAGGTGAAGTAGACATAATTAAAGCAATACAATTACTTCCTGGTGTACAGTCTAGTGAAGGAACTTCAGGTTTTTATGTTCGTGGAGGTGGTCCTGATCAAAATTTAATACTATTAGATGGAGTTCCTGTATATAATGCATCACATCTTGGTGGAATATTTTCAGTTTTTAATGCTGATGCAATTAAATCTGTGAGATTAACAAAGGGGGGGTTTCCTGCTAGATTTGGGGGGAGATTATCATCTGTTTTGCAAATTGACATGAAAGAAGGAAATTCCAAGGAATTTAAAGGTGATGTTACATTAGGTTTAATTTCATCAAAATTTACTTTTGAAGGGCCAATTATAAAAGATAAAACTTCATTTATCATCTCAGGAAGAAGAACCTATATAGATCTTATCGTTGCACCATTTTTACCTAGCACTACAGATCTAACACTATATTTTTATGATTTAAATGCTAAAATAAATCATAAATTTTCAAAAAAAGATCGAATTTATTTAAGTGCATATACAGGAAAAGATAAGCTAGGTGTTGATTTTGTAGAAAATTATTTAGATGAACAAAACTCTCTTAAATTTGGATTAGGCTATGGAAACTTAACCTCTACATTAAGATGGAATCACCTATTTTCAGATAAACTTTTCAGTAATACTACACTCACATACAGTCGTTATGCTTTTAACACTGATTTTGGTGTAAATTCAACTTATAATTCTAATGATGGGACTGAAACTTGGGATATTAATTTTGGGTATTTGTCTGGAATTAAAGATCTAGGTGCTAGAATTGATTTTGATTTTATACCAAACCCAAATCATGAAATAAAATTTGGAGCTTCTTACACAAATCATAATTTTTTTCCTGGTGAAACTAATTTATCAATTAACGAAATACTTCCTGATACTTCACAGAATTTTTCTTTAGACACGACACTAAATTTTTCTGGCAATACAAATGCAGATGAACTTTATTTTTATGTTGAAGATAATTTTAAAATAAACAATAGATTAAAAGCAAATCTTGGAATACATTTAGGATATTATAATACTAATAGATCAAATTCTCTATTTAAAAATGATATTTCGTTCCAACCAAGAGCATCTGCAAGATATTTACTTAATGATAAATGGTCAGTTAAAGGATCTTATGCTGAGATGACCCAGAATATTCATTTACTCTCTAATTCTTCTATTGGGTTTCCAAGTGATATATGGGTGCCAGCAACTGACAGTGTTCCTTCTCAGACGTCAAAGCAATGGGCTGGTAATATTTCAACAGAATTAGCAAATGGAGAGTATGAATTAAGTCTAGAAGGATATTACAAAACAATGGATAATTTAATTACATACAAGGCTGGCTATTCAAATCTTTCAAGTACCGAATCTTGGGAAAACTCAGTGGAAACTGGGGGTAAAGGAGAATCTTATGGGGCTGAACTATTTTTACAAAAGAAGAAAGGGAAAACAACAGGTTGGATAGGATATACATTATCATGGACAAATAGGAAGTTTGAGAATATAAATTTTGGAGAATGGTATCCGTATAAATTTGATAGAAGGCATGATTTCTCATTAGTACTGTCTCATAAATTTAATGAAAAATGGGATGCAGGACTTACTTGGGTATACGGTACTGGTAATGCTATTACTTTCCCTCAAGCAATTTATTTAGGAACGCCTAATAATAGTAATGATTTTGTAGATATTGTTGAGTCCTATGGCCCAAGAAACTCAACTCGACTTGATGCATATCACCGCTTAGATCTTGGTTTTAATAAAACTATTAAGAAAGAACGTTTAACTAAAACCTTGTCTTTTGGCGCATATAATATGTACAGTAGAAAAAACCCGTTTTTTGCATACCTAACATATGAGAGGGGAAATAGAGTTGCAAAACAAGTGTCGTTATTTCCAATAATTCCTTCAATTTCTTACCGAATAGAATTTTAATTATGAAAAATTTAAAAAACATTATTTCACTTATATCTATAGTTACTCTCTCATGCGGAGAAATGGAAACAGTTATTGACCTTGAAATACCAGTACATGATCCTGTTCTAGTTTTAAATGGACGTTTAGATACAGATACTAATATCCAAGTGTTAATTTCAAGCTCTGTTGGAGCTTTTGATAATACCACCCCTTCAATGGTAAATGATGCAAATGTCATATTATTTGAAAATAACATCGAAATAGAAACACTTACTTTAGATACTGAAAATACTTATGAAATGTATGTTAACAATGGAAACTGGAATAACGTAACATATATTGATATGAATTACTATGTTTCTAATTATATCCCTAAACAAGATATGACTTATAAAATAGAAGTTAAACATCCTAGTTTTAATGATATTGATGCCTCAACATATATTCCAGATAATATTTTAATTTATAATTTTGTTATTGACTCCACATCAAATGATGATAAATTAAATTTTGAGTTTAGCTTTGATGACGATGCTAATATTGAAAATTATTATTCACTCTCACTAAAAGTATCATGTAGTAAGGTTTTTGAGGATGAATACGGATATATTGATGAATGGTATTGGGACGGAAGAGTAGAGATGAATTCTAATGACCCTTCCTTTCCTTCCAATAATTTTGATGTTTTAGATGGAGGATATAGGTTTCAAGGAGAAAGAGCCGTTTTTAATGATGCTCTTTTTAATGGTCAAGAAAAAAGAATTTCTGTCGATGTATTTACAGATGAATATCAATACGCACAATGTGACACAATAAAATTCATTTTTTCAACATTCAGTGATGATTCCTATAAATATTATAATTCATTATCAGAACAAAGAGAAAAAGGTGGCCTAGATATCTTTGGTGGTGAAGTTGTTCCAGTGTTTACAAATGTTAATAATGGTCTTGGAGTCTTTTTATCAAAAAATGCACAAGAAGTTTATATTAAACCTTAAACTAATACTGAGCTCTTTCCAAAAAATAATCAGAATACCTTACTAAAGGTGCATGTACATTAATTTTCCCACTATTTAAATTATATCTCTCTAAATTATACAACATATTTTCATTACAAAAATGCATCATAATATTATATGCAACTAAAGAAAATCTGTTTGGTGAGGAAAGAAATTTATCTTCAAAATTATATAAAAAAAGGCTATCCCTAATAGTATGTTTATTAAAGTAATACGGATCAGGGAAATGAACATCAAGATGCATTAAGTTATCTACATCAAGATGATCATAATTTTTAATATTAGACAATCCAAAAACTACAAAGCTAGAGTCAATACCTCCTAAACTAGATAACATTTTACTTACAAAAGCTCTATCATATGATGGAAGAATAATAATTTGAGAATCTAAGAACTGTTCTCTTATGCTATCAATATGAGTAAAAACCATTTCCATCTTTTTGATGTTCTTAAGTTTTTTTGACAAAATTCTTTGCATATAGGAAGCTAAACCTTTTTCATTATCTTCATAACATATTATAATATCAATATGTTTATATTTTTCTTCAATAAATTTTGCAATGATTTTACTTTGTATTTTAAATGGTGTATTAATTTGAATGCTAGCAGGATTAGCTTTCAAAAAATCACTAGACTTAGATAATGGTGAAATAATAATTTTATCTTTATCATTACCATATTTATCACAAACAAGCTGCATATTTTTAGAATATATGGGACCAATTATAATATCTACAGTATCTAACATCTTAGATTTAATAATCTCTACAACCTTTAATGAATCATTTCGGGTATCATAAACAACTAAATTAATATTCAAACCCAATTTCTCTAATGAATCTAGTGCCAAAGTAATTCCTTGCATAAAATCTAGAGCCATATTTGATTTACCAAGTATTACTTTATCAGCATCATCTTTCTTTTTAAATGAAGCAACTAAAGTATCATTCAAGTTCTTATAAAAAGGAAGTAATAAAGCTACATCTAACTTCTTATTATTTTTTAATAAATTAAATAAGGGTTTCTTTCTAATTATTTTTATAGGTATATATAAAACTTGTTTGTAGTAAAGCTTTAAGCTAGTTTCATTAGTTTCAAGGATTTTATCTACTGATATATTATAATAATTAGCTATATCTGAAATAGATTCATTAATTTCTACAATATGTTTAACATATGTATTATTATTGATAAAAATAGTATCATTACTTTCTTGTGAATACAGAGAGGTATTCAAAAAGAGAAATAATAAAAAACATAAAAATTTATTTACTCCCATTCTATTGTTGCTGGTGGTTTTGAACTAATATCATAAACAACTCTATTAACACCATGAACCTTATTAATAATTTCGTTAGAGACATTTGCTAGAAAATCATAAGGAAGATGAACCCAATCAGCAGTCATACCATCAGTTGACTCTACAGCTCTCAAAGCAACTACATTCTCATATGTTCTTTCATCACCCATAACACCAACAGATTGAACAGGAAGGAAAATAGCACCTGCCTGCCATACCTTATTATAGAGATCATGAGATTTTAAAGAAGAAATAAAAATATAATCAACTTCCTGTAATATTCTAACTTTTTCTTTTGTAATATCACCAAGAATTCTTATAGCTAGTCCAGGACCAGGAAAAGGATGACGAGCTAATAAATTTTTGTTAATTAAAAGTGTCGCGCCTATTCTTCTCACTTCATCCTTAAATAATGTTTTTAAAGGCTCAATAATGTTAAGTTTCATAAAATCAGGTAAACCACCAACATTATGATGAGATTTAATAGTTGCTGAAGGGCCACCAGAGACAGATATAGATTCTATAACATCTGGATATATTGTTCCTTGAGCTAACCATTTTACATTATTAATTAAATTGGCTTCTTGATCAAAAATATCTATAAATTTAGAACCTATTGCTTTTCTCTTTTTTTCAGGGTCTGAAATACCACTAAGAACATTATAGAAATCATCTTTTGCATCAACACCTTTAACATTAAGTCCCATATCTTTATATTGATCTAAAACCTGATTAAATTCATCTTTTCTTAATAAACCATTATCTACGAAAATACAGAACAAGTTCTTTCCAATAGCTTGGTCAAGTAAAACAGCAGAAACTGTAGAATCAACACCGCCAGATAATCCTAAAACAACTTTATCATTACCAATTTTAGATTTTAATTTTTTAATAGTACTATTAACAAAATAATCAGGAGTCCAATCCTGATGGCATTGACAAATGTTAATTAAAAAATTACTAATCAATTTTTGACCATCTTTAGAATGATATACTTCAGGATGAAATTGAAGACCATATGTTTTTTCATCAGAAATATCGTATGCAGCTATTTCTACTTCATTAGTTGAAGCAATTAAATTAAATGTATCAGGTAAGTTAGCAATTGTGTCACCATGACTCATCCAAACCTGCGAGTTAAGAGATACATTCTGAAAAAGTAGTGATGAAGCATTAATATATGACAAATTTGCTCTTCCATATTCACGAATTTTTGATGGTAAAATCTTAGCTCCATCATTATATGCTAAAAATTGTGCTCCATAACAAACAGCTAATAAAGGAATATGACCTCTTATATTTTCTAAATTAGGTGCTGGAGAATCATCTTCCCTAACTGAGAAAGGAGATCCAGATAAAATTACCGCTTTAACATCACTATCAATTTTAGGAATCTTATTAAATGGATGAATCTCAGAATAAATATTTAACTCTCTAACACGTCGAGCTATTAGCTGGGTATATTGAGATCCAAAGTCTAAGATTATAACTTTTTCATGTTTCATAGTGAAATCAATTTTCTAAATCTAAAATTACAAAATTAGTATCTAGTGGGTTTAAATGAAAAATTAATTTTTTTATAAAGTTATCCCCATATTTTAAATATTGTGGCATGAAATTATCATGACGTTCTTGTAATTCATTATTAGGAAATAAATCATTCTTAATCTTAAGTATCTGATTAATTTGTGTATCATGTTTAGACTTTAAATTCTTAATAATTTTATTCTCAAAAGTACTTATAGCATAAAGATTTTTTTTCTCAATTGCATTAAGACTTGAGATTAAACTTGGATCTTCTAATTTATCTTTTATAGATTGAAATACTTCTTTCATACTAGCTTCTTCTTTTGAAAGATCTATTTGATAAGAATTTTTAAGAATGTATTTTTTATTTAATTTATTAATCTCTAGAAAAAAATCTGAAACATCTAAACCTAAATTTTTTATTTTCTTCAGTTTCTTAGAATCTAATAAAACAACAGAATTTCTCATAACTAATATTGGCATTGGTAATAAAAGATCATTAAAAGTATCACGCAATTGGAACCAATAAGATATCTCTGATCCACCACCAATATACGCTATGTTTGGTAAAATCATTTCTTGATAAATAGGCCTAAGTAAAACATTTGGACTATATATTTGAGGATTTTTAATTATAGAGTCAACATCCTCTTTATCTGTAATTCTAATCCGCTTATCATTAGATAATTTAAAAAAATTAATTGGACGAACATAAGCTTGAGCATTATATTTAATTGCAATTTTTTCACTAGATTTTTTAATAATATTATAAAACCTACCTTGATTAATATCATTTTCTATAACATCAGATATTTGTTGTTTTAGTAAGACATCGTCTCCATCAATAATCAATAATCCGTATGTGCCAAATAACTCGTTGATTAATACTCTAGTAGCTTGAGAGAGATTATTATTCTTATTATATGCCTTATTAAATATATTTATTAGTCTTTGAGCATTATCACTATCTCCAAGTATATTTTGAATTTGCTCAATTGATGAATTAACACCTTCCAAAATCATTCTACCAACCGCACCAGATTGATCTGAATCCCAATCAATCTTTTGATTAAATAAATTAATTGAATTGATCTCTTTAAAATCATGATCTTCACTAGCTAACCAAAATATTGGAACAAAATTATATTGTAGGTACTTAGTCCTTAATCTATCAACAAGATTAATAGTACTTGCAATTTTATAAATAAAATATAACGGTCCCGTAAAGAGACATAATTGATGTCCAGTTGTTACGGTAAACGTATTCTTATACTTAAGTAATTCAATATTTTTATCACTAATTTCAGAAAGTGATATGTTATTATTCTGAGCTTTAATTACATTATAAAGCAATGAACGATCAATATTATTAGCTGATTTACTATTAATTTGATGAATAAAATTTTCTTCATTTGGAAAATGAGAAATATATTCACCCAAATCTTTATTTTGATTTAAATAATCAAGAATCATCTGACTAAATCTACCAGTATCCTTATATGAAATTTTGTTTAAATCCAAATTTATTTTTTCATAATAAACCCCCCTGCTACAAGATCATTTCCTTCGTAAAAGGCCGCAGATTGTCCTGGGGCTATACCTTCAACTTTATTATGAAAAAGAACCTTTAAATTATCACCTTCTTTAGTTACAGTTGCCATTTCTCCATTATGTTTATATCTAACCTTTACTGATAATTTGACTCCATCAATTAATTTAGAATACTTTACAAAGTTAATATTACGAACATACATCTCTTGTTTTTTAAGATCATCTTTTGTTCCAACTACCACAGTATTATCTATTTCATTAATTCCCACAACATATGTTGGAGAGTTCCCTAATGATACTCCTATTTTTCTCTGCCCAATTGTATAAAAAGGATAACCATCGTGTTGACCTACAATATCACCTTTTACAGAGACAAAATTTCCGCCTTTA
>JABGXK010000122.1 GCA_018675825.1 Flavobacteriales bacterium
TAATTTATAATTTAAATTAAAATTAAATGGGAGAAACTAAAAGGTTTAATGAATGGAGACGAAAACAAAAATTATTTAATAGGTTAGTTGACGAAGTATTAGATGATTATCAAACTACACTTATGTGGAAAAATGATTCCGTTCCATATGCAGATAGATGGAAAAGTTGGAAAGATGATTTTGCTACATATATGCATATCAAAAAACAGTTCTATTCAAAGATGAATATTGCTATCTTTGTAAATAATCAAGTTGTTACAAAATTAGACGCATTAGCAATGCTAATTAATACACATACAGATTACTATAATTCCGCTAATCCCAGTGATTCAGTTACTTCCAATAATTCCACAAATTCACCTACATTAGAAGAATCAAAACAAGACATCAAAAATAACATAATACAAGTAATAGAAGAAATAGAGAAACCAATACACTGCACTGATAAAAAGATCCAACAATCTTATATGAAAGAGGAAACAACAGAAGAAATACCAACGAAAGCACCAACCAAAAAACAAAAAGGAAAAAAACAAAGAGGTAAAAAAATTAGTTTTAGTAATTAATTATTTATTTCTTATTTTTTCATTCCTTTTTAATATTTTGTGTAAAATCATTACCCAATACTCTTTTAATTTTATCTACCAATTTACCATCATAATTAAGAGAACCTTTTTCAAACTGATTTATTATAGTATCTTGAATTTTTAATTGATTAGCCAAATCTTTTTGTTTCCAACCTTTTGCAACTCTTTTTTGAATAACTTCTTGGATAAACTCTCTGGAAAATTTGGGGATAGCGAGAATATCACCTTCTTCATCTTCCTTAACTTTGATGGATGTTGGTCTATTAGAATTTGCTTGAACATTCTTAGCAACAGTTTCTGTTGGTAGTTTTTTACGAGTATTTTTATTTGAGAAAATAACAGGGAATAAATCTTGATGTTCCATTATATGCTATAGTATATAATGAAATAAATATTTCAATTTTTACCATGATAATTTAAATTTAAATTTCTCATTTATATTGTTGTCTTTAACATACTTTTTAGCCATATCCAATCCTGATGTATAATAACTCATAATAAGTAATATCATACCTACTATCCAAGCTATAATGATATGGTTATATTTACATAATAAATTTAATCCTAGAGCGGTCAATGTAGACACTACTATTCCCCAGATTAATTCATCTATCTTCTTGTTGGATATAGCATTAAACGTATACATAACAATCATTATCCAAAAATAAAAAACTGCTGGCTTACAGACATCTTTTAGTGAATTCATTTTATAAACTACATAGAAAATATATAAACTATAGAAAAATATAAAATTAATTATAAAAATAAATATTGAGTAATTCTCAAGTAAATTAGTTATTAATAAACCATCTAAGAGCTAAATATGGAGGATATGATTTCATTGCGCTACTATCCATATCTCTATTAGGTCCTTTTCTTACAAGTTTATCAATTTCTCCGATATTTAATGCCTTATTCCAATATCTTAGATTAGATAAATATCCATCAAAACCTCCATTCATGTTGACATACATATTACCATAATTTTGTTTTGGAACACCTGCTAGAGTTTTACGTGCGGTTAATGTTCCATTAATATATACATCTACATTATGATTTTCTACACGGATGATTACATTAAACCATTTCTTAATAGGGACATCACTAACAACAATCTCTTCATTTACATCTGTGAAAGAATTCATAACCACAACTAGGTTATTTGTGTTTGGAGATATATATAATCCAGGAGCGTTGTTAGGATAAATAAGACCATTATTATTACCACTCGTAACAATATTATCGTTGCCTTTATGGAATACGTGACGATAAGATCCAGATTTATATACTAAATCTTCTATAAACAACCATGATGAATATGTAAATTCTATACCGTCACTTTTATTATTAGAACGGAGCAGGGGAACAGCATCTTTTACATTAGGATCTTGAGAAATTACTCTTAATTCTTTTGCACTCTTCATACCTTTCACTAAATATGGAGATGAAGAAGGACCTAAAAGCCATCCTAGTAAGGATACTCCTAGACGTAAAAGTAAAATGAATACAATTACAACTAATAAAAGAAATGCTAACTTAGCAACCATACTGTTAGATTCTAAAAATTCTTTTGTTCCTGATACATAAGTGTTACTACCGAAAGATGAAAATCCTTTATTGATATCCTTTAAAGCTTCAGTTCCCGTTTCTCCAATACCTTGACTTATACGAGCATATGGATTGTTATTCATTTTAATATATATTTATATAAGAAAATAAACAATTAAATTTCAAAACTATTAACAGTTCTTTCGTTATTCATAAATGAGATACGTAATCTAAATTTATTAAA
>JABGXK010000123.1 GCA_018675825.1 Flavobacteriales bacterium
ATTCATTGAAAATTGTCCTGAAAATAAATAGCTATAATTAACATTAACCCCTGGATTGAACTGGTATACATTTCCATCTAACCAAATTCCTGTCCAATTAACACTCGCATCAACCTGATAAGCATCCTTAGAATAACTTAATCCCGTTTTACCCTGTATTAACTCCGAGCTCAAAGAGTTATTACGATCATAATTAGAATTCATTAAAGCAAGAGAAGTCGTTGACATCCATTCAGGGTTATCTAATTTGTAAAGGTAACTCATTACCAAAGCTCCCGTAACAATACGGTCACTACTTTGAGTTGGAGCAGAAAGGAAGTCTGAGCCTGGAAATAATGCTATAGGGCCTGTTCCTTGTGTAGCATTAGAATCAAACATATGTCCAAGAAGAAAAGCTCCACTAAAAGAATGCTTTTCTTCGGAATTTATTTGAGATAAATACAAGCCTATATTAGCTCGTACTGTCAAAGGGATTTTTTCCCTTAAAACCATTTCAAAGTTTTTTTTAGCTTTTGCTTTGTTCCCTTGAGCTAGTAGGCTTTTTGCAAGCTCTAATCTCGAAGGGTATTTTTTAGGGTCTATAAACAAAACTCTTTCAAAAGCAAAAACAGATGCCTCATAATTCCCTAAGGCATATTCAACTAAACCTAAGTAATGATTCAATTCAGGATCTGTAGGATCTATAGTTAGAGCTTGTTCTAAATTCTCTTTAGCTTGCTCATATTGTTTTTCCTGATAAAGTTTTATTCCTTCTTCAACAAAAGCTTTAGCTTTCTTTAAGTCTTCTGGAGATACCACAACTTCATCTTCTTCTTCCATACCTTCTTCAAAATTAGATTCTAAACCTGTAGGATCAAGATTAGGCTGAGATTGGATTTCTTCATTATCAGCTATTAAAACAAGCTCTTTAACACTAACAGATGATAACTTTCTTTCTTCCGAAAATCCTCTACTACCTAAACTAAGAATAATTAACATTCCTAAAACAAGGAAAGGGGCTTTAAAAGACATTAAAAAATCCTTTTTATCTACTAATCTACCTTCGAAATAAATAAGCTATTTTTAAATTAAAAGACACAAAAATGTGTAACGTAAAGACCTACCCCAAAAAATAGACAATATTCTAATAATGAACTAAAACTAGTTAGAAAAAATAAAAAAATACCACAAGCAATTTTATTTGCTATAAAACAAAAAAAAGAATTGTTCCCCAAAGAACAATCCTTTTTAGAAAAGAATCTAAGTTACTAATAATTAAAATCTTTTCTATATCTGCATTCTCATGAGTTCCTCATAAGCATTAACAAGCTTATTGCGTATTTCCATCATAAGTTCAAAAGAAGTTTCGGCTTCATCCATAGCAAGCATCACTTCATGTAAATCTTCAGTTTCTCCCGCAACAAGCCTTTGAATTTTAGCATCAGCATCATGTTGAAGAGTATTAACCTCTTCAAGATAACCTTCCATTAAATTACTAAAGACATGAGATTCTTCAATATCTTTGATATTTCCAACTTGAGGAATCTGATATTCAAGACCTTGAATGTAAGCTTGCTGAACTCTTGTTGAGTTTTTTGAGCTTAGCTGGGTATCTATACGAAATACATTTTCGTCCATGATTTTATCTCTCTATTTTATTAACTCTTTCCAAGTGATAAAGCGCCTTGCATCATTTTATTAGATACTGAATACGCAGATAAGTTTGCTTCATAATAAGCTGATGCCATACGCATGTCTGCCATCTCTTGGGCTACTACTACCTTAGGGAAGTAAACATAACCCGCATCCTTTGTCCCTGCACGACGAGCTGCAGGGTGAGAAGGGTCCCATATCTTTACTTCACCTGGAATATCCGCAATATCTTCAACTTTTACACCATTTAGGATATCTTCGTTTACTTTATTTTCTCTGAATTTTTCTGATAAAACTTTAGAAAAAACAGGAACTTGTCTTTTGTAAGGAACATAATTACCATCTTTACCAACTTTACCTGTATCTACAGTGTTGGAATTAGCTAAATTATTCATAATAGTATTCATCCAACCACGACCAGCTTTAAGAGCTGACCCTGCTAAATACTGAGAGCGAAACATTTCTTGAATAGACATAATTAAGACCCTCTAATAGCTTTTTTAACTGATGCAGATTTTCTATTATATAACTCGCTATAAATTTGGTAGAGCATAGCATTTTCTTTCATATTCATAACTTCTTTTTCAATATCTACATTGTTACCATTATTTCTTACGGGAGTATTATTAGGACTATCTACCCAACCTTCTACAGCTCTGTAACCTTTTGCAGTTCCTGTTGAC
>JABGXK010000124.1 GCA_018675825.1 Flavobacteriales bacterium
CTCTGATGGAAAACTATATACTAGATCAAAAAAACGTGGTGATGTAAATAATATACTAGATATATTAGTTGAACATGGAGCAACTAAACAGATTAGAATAGATGCTCACCCTCATATAGGAACTAATAAACTTCCCAAAATCATTGAAAATATAAGAGACACAATAATTAATTATGGAGGTGAAATACATTTTAATTCAAGGGTTTCAGATATAAAAATTAAAGACAATAAAGTTAATGCTATAGTATTAAAGGATTCTACCATAATAAATTGCACAAAAATTATTCTGGCAACAGGACACTCAGCTAGAGATATATTCTATATGCTACATGATAAGGGAATTACAATTGAAGCAAAATCATTCGCTCTTGGAGTTAGAGTTGAACATAGCCAAGAACTAATTGATCAGATACAGTATAAATGCGCATCAAGAGGAGAATACCTACCTCCTGCCCCATACTCTATTGCACGACAGATAAATGGAAGAGGTGTATACTCATTCTGCATGTGTCCTGGAGGGATTATTGCTCCTTGTGCTACAGCTCAAAATGAAGTTGTTACAAACGGATGGTCTCCATCTAAAAGAGACTTTCCTACATCTAATTCAGGGATAGTTGTAGGCTTAAATTTAGAAGATTTTAAAGAATACAAAAAATATGGACCGTTAGCGGGTTTAGAGTTTCAAAAGAAAATTGAAAATAATGCATGGAAAATGGGTGGAGAAACACAGAAAGTTCCAGCACAAAGATTAGTTGATTTTGTAAATGGAAAAATATCTAAAGACGTTCCTGTAACATCATATCTTCCTGGAGTTAAATCCTCTAATCTTAAAGAATTATTACCAGATTTCATACTTAAGAACATACAAAAAGGATTCTTAGAATTCGGAAAACATATGAAAGGATTTTTCACAAACGATGCTGTTGTGCATGCTCCTGAGAGCAGGACTTCTTCACCAGTTAGAATACCTAGAGATCCAATGACACTGGAACACGTTCAAGTAAAAGGGCTATATCCATGTGGTGAGGGAGCTGGTTATGCAGGTGGAATTATTTCTGCAGCAATTGATGGACAAAAATGTGCAGAAATGTGTTCATAAATGAGTTCTTAGTAAAATATATTAAGCCAAAACTTCAGCAACCTTATCAGCAGCCTCTTGTAGAAGTATAACAGATTCGACTTTCAAACCACTATCATCAATTAATTTTTTGGCTTCACTAGCATTTGTACCTTGTAATCTAACTATAAGAGGAACATTAATCTCTCCAATATTCTTATATGCATCTACAATTCCTTGAGCAACTCTATCACATCTTACAATTCCACCAAAAATATTGACTAAAATAGCCTTAACCCCATCATCCTTTAAGATGATTCTAAATGCCTGCTCAACTCTCTTAGCATCTGCAGTACCACCAACATCTAGAAAATTTGCAGGATTCCCCCCAGCCATCTTTATAATGTCCATAGTTGCCATAGCAAGTCCAGCACCATTTACCATACAACCAACATTACCATCTAGCTTAACAAAATTTAAACCATACTCAGCTGCTTCAACCTCTGTTTGATCCTCCTCTCTTTTATCTCTTAATAGAGCATATTCCTTATGTCTATAAAGAGCATTGTCATCTAAAGAAACTTTAGAATCAACTGCCATGATTTTATTATCAGAAGTCTTTAAAACAGGATTAATCTCAAATAAAGATGAATCAGTATTAACATAGGCTAAATATAATGATGAAACAAATTTTGTCATTTCCTTAAAAGCCAAACCAGATAAACCTAAATTAAAAGCAATTTTCCTACATTGAAAAGATTGCAGTCCAATACTAGGATCAACTTCTTCAGTAAAAATTAAATGAGGAGTCTCTTCAGCTACAGTCTCAATATCCATACCGCCTTCAGTAGAATACATAATCATATTTCTACCTGTTGCTCTATTAAGCAGAACAGACATATAATATTCATCAGTTTCACTCTCTCCATGATAATATACATCTTCAGCAATAAGAACTTGATTAACAAGCTTACCCTTTTCAGAAGTTTGAGGAGTAATTAGATACATTCCAAGAATATCTTGTGAAATAGATTTAACCTGATCAAGAGATTTAGCTAATTTAACGCCTCCACCTTTTCCTCTTCCTCCAGCATGGATCTGAGCTTTAATTACCCACCAACTAGTACCAGTATCTTTATTTAATTTCTCAGCAGCTTTAACAGCCTCTTCAGAAGTGGAAACCACAATACCTCGCTGTATTCTAACCCCAAAACTATTTAATAATTCTTTTCCCTGATATTCGTGTAAATTCATATCTATTATTTAATTGCGTAAAAGTAAATTATTGATTTTAAATACAAACATCTATTGATAATAAATTCTATTTTTGCACAAATTTTGTTCATACATGAAAATCAACTATCTATTTATTCTTTGCTTAATCCCTTTAACATCATTTAGTCAGTTTGATACTAAAAAGAAATATAATGTCAGAACAACTAATGAAAATCCTAAAATTGATGGGGTATTAGATGATAAAGTATGGAATGACTTAGATATTGCTAAAGATTTCACTCAGATAAGACCAAACAATGGAAGAGCTGAAAGAGAAAATCAAAAAACAGAAGTAAAAATATGTTATGATAACAAGAACATATACTTTGGGTTAATGATGTATGATAGTGAACCAGATAGTATATTAAAAGAACTTTCCAAAAGAGATAATTATGAAAAAAATTGTGATTTTATAGGAATATTTATTAATCCATTTAATGGAGAAACAGAATATGAATTTGTAATTACAGCAGCTGGAATTCAAGCAGATGCAAAAATTACTATGAATAATTATGATAATTCATGGAATGCAGTTTGGAAATCAGCCGTAGATATTAATAATAAAGGCTGGTCTGCTGAAATTGCTATACCTTTCTCACAACTCAGATTCCCAAATGATAATAAAGATTGGTCATTAAATATATCAAGAAGCATAAGAAGATATAGAGAAGACTACAGCTGGAATCCAATTGATATGGAATATCAAAATTTTTCTCTGCAAGCTGGCCTATTATCTGGAATTAAAAATATAGATAGTCCCTTAAGACTATCATTTATGCCATATGCTTCTATTTATGCAGATTCATATAGTGGGAAAACTACCTATCCATATAATTATGGAATGGATTTAAAGTATGGAATTAACGAAAGCTTTACACTAGATATGACTCTAATACCTGATTTTGGACAAGTATCTGCTGATGCTATGGTTTTAAATCTATCACCATTTGAGGTTAAATATGAAGAGAAAAGACAATTCTTTAATGAAGGAATAGAACTTTTTAATAAAGGTGGAGAGATGTTTTATAGCAGAAGACTTGAAGATAATCTTTTAAATGCCTCAAAGATTAGTGGTAGGACAAAGAATGGTATAGGTATAGCAGCATTAAATGCAATAACTAACAAAACTGATGATAAACCACTAACAAATTACAATGTTATGATCATTGATAAAGCATTAAAGAACAGCTCTTCTGTTAGTCTAATGAATACCAATATGACTAACAATACATCAGCAAAGGATGCAAATGTGACCGGATTATTTGCTAGAATTAGTAATAATAAGAATACCCATATGTATGCTGCTAACTTAAAAATGAGTCAAGAGTTTGAAGAAGATAATTCTACAGTTGGTTTTTCAGGAATGTTAGCAGCCGGTAAAACAAGTGGTGATTACAGATATGAATTATATACTGAATTTGAAGATGATAAATACAACCCAAATGATCTTGGGTTTTTGTACTCAAATAATGAAATTTCCAATGGACTTAATATTAGATATCAACAAATTAATGAAAATAAAAGTTTCATTCGCTCATCACACACTATAAAAGTTAGACATGAAACATTATTTACTGATAATAAATTTGTTAATCTTGAATTTGAAGCAGAGTCTGATATGATGCTGAAAAATTATCTTTTTATAAATGTAAGAATGGGTGCTAATCCATATGAAAGAGAAGATTATTACGAAGCTAGAACTGGAGATCTTAATCATCCCCTTAAAAGATCAAAATCAATTAATTTGGGTGGATTTATTTCTAGCGACTATAGAAATAAATTTGCATTAGATTTTGGAGGAGGAGGATCAATAAATCCGCTATATTCCAGTCATGCATATAGATGGAGAATATCTCCGCGATATAGATTTAATGATAAGATATCTATGGTTTATGTATTATCAATCAGAAATAAATTCAATGATATTGGTTATGTTGACAATCTTGTAGTAAATGAAGAACTATCAGTGCCTCTTTTCTCTATAAGAAATACATACATGATTACAAATGTTCTCTCAGGATCATATATTATAAATAACAAGATTGATTTTTCCTTTAAATTTAGATATCATCTTGATCAAGTAGAAAATATTAAGTTTCAAGAACTAGATAATAACGGCTACCTATCAGCAGTATCTGTACCATTAACAGAACAAGCATATGACATAAACTATACTACATGGACCTCTGACGTTGCACTAAACTGGTGGTTTGCTCCAGGAAGTCAGTTAAGCATTGTATGGAAAAATGGTATAGATAATGAAACAAATATATTAAGAGACAGGTGGTTAGATAATATTGAAGACTCATTTAATCTAGCTCAAGAAAATAGTCTTTCGCTAAAGATTGTATATTATTTGGATTATCTTTACTTTAAAAAGAAGATATAGTTATGATAACGGCAGAAAATATACATTTATCCTATGGCAATGTCCATGTCTTAAAAGGTATTAATTTACAAATTGAAAAAGGAGAGATAATCTCAATAGTTGGTGCATCAGGAGCTGGAAAAACAACACTGCTACATATTTTAGGAACATTAGAAAAAGCTGATAAGGGAGAATGCTCAATTAATGGCAAGTTAATTACTAGTTTATCCTCAAATCAATTATCAAAATTTAGGAATCTAGAAATTGGATTTATCTTTCAGTTTCATAATCTATTGGTGGAATTTACTGCATTTGAGAATATATGTATCCCTGGATATATATCTGGGAAAAACAAAAAAGAAGTTGAACAAAGAGCACTAGAATTATTAGAAACACTAGATATTTCTAATAGAAAAGACCATAAACCAAACGAGTTATCAGGAGGTGAACAACAAAGAGTAGCAATCGCTAGAGCATTAATAAATTCACCCTCCATAATATTAGCTGATGAGCCTTCTGGAAACCTAGATTCAGACAATGCTAAGAAACTTCATGAATTATTTATAAAATTAAATAAAGAGTTAAATCAAACATTTATCATTGTCACTCATAATAAAGAACTAGCTAATATGACTAATAGAACTCTGGAAATGGTAGACGGAAAAATTATTTCATAAAAAAGAATCAATATTGTCAAATTGTGTAACTTTGCACTTTGATGACCTATCAAAACCCACAGCTTCTCTTTGGACTATTTGCAATTGCAATACCTATTTTAATTCACCTGTTTAATTTTAGAAAGCATAAAACTGTTTATTTTAGTAGTATCCGGTTTTTAAAGGAAATTAAAACAAATAATAATAGGAAGAGAAATATTAGAAACCTTTTAATATTAATAAGTAGAATATTTGCTATCACCTTTTTAGTACTAGCATTTGCAAAACCATATATTCCTATAGATAAAAATAAAACCCCTACAAATAAAGTTTTTATCTATATTGACAATTCATTTAGCATGAATGCTATATCAAAAGAAGGAAGATTATTAGATGTTGCTAAGAATAAAGCAATAAATATAACAGATTCATATTCGTCTGCATGCATGTATTATCTAATAACTAATAGCTTCCTAAAAACTCATAATAAAGGATATAATGATCAAGATTTTATAGAAGCTGTATCAAATATAGAGGCGACCCCTCACTATAAATCATTATCTGAAATAATAAATTTTAAGAAAACCATATCAGCTCAGGAAGATCATATATATATAATATCTGACCTACAGAAAAAAACACTAAAAATTGAAGAAAACAATGAAGAAGCTAAAGATAATTTTTTCATTATTCCTATAATTAATAAGAAAACATCAAATATTAGTATAGATAGTGTTTGGATAAATAGCCCAATGTTGATCAATAGTAATAATCAGGATATTTATACGATAATCTCAAATTTTTCTAATCAAAAACAGGAAATTCCAATTTCACTAAAAGTAAATGAGAAAACTAAAATCAAACAACTATTAACAATTAAAGAAGGTACCAGAGAAGAACTAAAATTTAGGATTGCTATTGATAGTGCTATAAATATTTGTCAGTTAAGTATAAATAATTACCCTATAACTTTTGATAATGACATCTATTTTAATCTAAATAAAAGGAGTAAAATAAAAATCTTAAATATTAAACAAAGTATAGGCTTAGATTATATCAAAAACTTATATTCTAATGACACTAGTAACTATCAATACCAAGAAGCAAGTATTAGTAATCTTAATTATAAAGAGCTAAAAGAACAAAATGTTATAATTTTAAATGAAATTAATGAATTGAGCTCAGGACTAAACAATGCTATAATAAATTTTGTAAATACTGGAGGAACAATAATTATCATCCCTCCTACTGAAATTGACTATGAATTGTATAAAGAACTGCTAACTTCTTTAGGAACTGATTATTTTATAGAGCCTGATACAAATGAATACTTTATTAAAAGCACACAAATAAATCATCCGATATTTAACAAAGTTTTTGATGGATCTATAAGAAATATTAGTTACCCAAAAATTAATTATCATTATAAAACTTCAAGTCTAACACAAACAAATAAAAAATCATTATATGTTCTAGAAAATAACAGTATTTTTCTTAGCCACTACAATAAAGATAAGGGAAATATTTATCTATTTAACACACCCTTAAATGATTCTATGAGCGTTTTTAAAAAGCATGCTCTATTTGTTCCAACATTCTTAAATATTGCTACTACTTCTGTTCAGCAAGGAAAGATTTACTATACAATTTCAAATAACAATTACTTTATTTCAGAAAATAATATTAATAATAAAATCTATCATCTAAAAAATATTAACTCAGATATAGTACCAACAACAAGAACGATAAATGGACAAACAAGATATTATACGAATAATCAAATATTTAAATCAGGACAATATAAGTTATATGATAATGAAAAAATTATTGATCATATTTCTTATAACTATAATACTATAGAAAGCGAATACACATACTACAATAGCATTGAATTAAAAAAATATTTTAATACTAAAAATACTATGGTAATAAATGAAAACATATCTAATATAAATCAGATAATTAATAATAAATTAAATGATCATCATTATTGGAAGATATGTCTATTACTAGTTTTAATATTCTTTGGAATAGAAATTCTTCTTTTAAAATTAATTAAAACATGAAAATACTTATTAAAAGCACAAAGATTATTGATAGTTCATCAAAACATAATAATAAG
>JABGXK010000125.1 GCA_018675825.1 Flavobacteriales bacterium
AAATATAATAAAAAGGCAAGCTGAAACATAAATAATTGCCATAAATGGAACTACTTTTTCAGTAACAGATGCAATCCGTTTAATCCCTCCAATAATAACAACACCAACAATAAATGCTAAAACAATACCAATTAAAGTTCCAGCATTACCTCCTTCCATTCCAAACATATTTACAATTTGTGATGCTGCCTGATTAGATTGAGCAGCATTTCCACCTCCAAAAGAAGCCCCAATACATAGTATAGCAAAAACAACCGCTAAAAATTTACCTAAATTTACATAACCCCCTTCTTTTAATCCCTTACTAAGATAATACATTGGCCCACCATATACTGTGCCATCCTCACCAACATCTCTATATTTTACACCCAATGTACATTCAACAAATTTAGTAGACATCCCTATCAAACCACAAATTATCATCCAGAATGTAGCTCCAGGACCACCTAGAGTAATAGCTAAGGCAACTCCAGCAATATTACCTAAACCAACTGTTCCGGAAACAGCTGTTGTTAAAGCTTGAAAGTGACTAACTTCACCTTCTTTACTTTCATCTTTAATAGTATCTGGTATGTCTCCATCTACAGCTAAATCAGTTTTTTCGGTACCATGTTCCAACTCATCATATTTACCTCTTACAGTATTAATTGCTGTAGGGAAATGTCTAACATTTACAAAAGAAAATCGAATAGTAAAGAAAATAGCTCCAAAAATTAAAAGCAATAAAACAATTGGAATTTTTATAAATTCTTCACCAGTTTGATTAAGATCTTGATCTGTTTGCTTCAGCCAATCCTTATCACTTGGAGGCTTTCCAAATCCAAAATTTGAAAAAGAACTTATAGATCCTGTTGAATCATTCTTAAAATGAATAGGGTATAGAACTATTCCTCCCCATGCATCTGCAATTGGAGTAAACCATTTATTTATTTTATAATCTACTCCTGCTTTTTTATAACAACTTGTTCTAAATTGGAGTGCCCCAGTTTCCCAGCAAGTATCAGATTCAGATAAGTATAGATAATTATGGTCTATCTTAATTTTGTAATCAACTATCGATTTATCGGCAGAACCATTACCATATTCATATTCAGCAACAGAAGTATAAGTAAATCTTATTATTCCTTCAAAAAATCCATCTTCGTAATCTGAAGCGACTCTTGATTTATCTCTATACTCTTTTAAAACAGTGTAGGAACCTTTTCGTGGTTCTTTAAAAACACTTTCCTTAGTATATTTAAATCTCAGACTATCAGTGTCAAAACTTAAGATATCCGATCCTTCACCATTGAATACTGTATCTATATACCAATTTTCTTTATCATCTGCTATCACAATAGTAGTATCTATTCTACAATACTGATCTGCAATTTCTTTTGGAGTTACTTCAACTGAATCTGTTGAATATATTCTAGCAAGATATATTATTTCTTCTTCAGATAATCCTTTTTCATTATATGACTTATCAATACGATATTCAAAAATATAAATATCATCTAAATCTTGTGCATTTACAAATAGAGATAGTATTAGTAAAAATAAAATTGCTAATTGTTTCATTTACTTTGTTTTAATTATTTTTTAGTTGCTTATGAATAATTTCTAGACTTTCTAAAAATGATTTTGGTGAATAATCTAATGTATTTTTTGCTTTTAATAAATTAAAGCTTGTTTTTTTAGGTCGTTTTGCTTTTTGATTCAATTCTTTTGATTTAATACGTTTAATAAGAGATTTATCAAAATTATAGAAATTTGCTATACTTTCAACAATTTCATAAATACTCATTAATTCTTTTCCTGAAACATGGAATATTCCATATTCTTTTTTTAAAGCTGTATTGATACATGCTTGAGCTAAATCTTCTGCAAATGTTGGCGCTCTAAATTCATCATCAATAATCTTAATTTGATTATGATTTTCTAATTGATCTTTTGCCCATAAAACAATATTACTTTTATTTAATTTCTTACCAACACCATAAATTACAATAGTTCTAAGTATTGACCAATTACAATTATGATTGTATAGTAATTTTTCTGCTTCTAATTTAGATTTTCCATAATAAGATAATGGATTAGGAGGGTCTTCTTCACTATACAAATCTTTTTTACCATCAAATATAAAATCAGTTGAGATATGTATTAAATGAGCATCTATTGATAGTGCTGCATCAGCTAAGTAAGCAACTGAAAATGTATTTAATTTATCGCAATTATCCATTTCATCTTCGCATAGATCAACATTTGTCATAGCAGCGGTATTAAAAATTACATTTGGTTTATAAAGATTTAAAACCCTATTAACCTCATCTTTATCCGTGATATCTAACGACTCATATGTATATGATTCAGAATCAAAATTTCTGTTTTTTCCTTTAGAGGTAGCAATAACTTCAAAATTAAAATCTTTTAATTTTTTTAATAATTTCTGTCCTAAAAGACCATTACTACCTGTAATTAAATAAATCATTATTAAAAATTATTAGTTTTAATTAAATAAATGGGTAATAAGAAGGCATACTTTAAGTATATTTCCTTTAAGATACATTATTTTAATTTAGATATATTTTTATTAACATCTTTAATCTCATTTATAATCTTATTCTCTGTATCTAATATACTAGTTTCAAGCTTTAAGATTTGATGTTCAACTTGTAGAATCTGATGTTCTAATTCTATAATTTTATCTTGTTTTCTTTTAGATTTTTGGATATCAATAATTAACCATGCAAAAGCAATTAATTCAATAAATATTAATAAAACAGTTAGAGATAGTTGAATATCCATCATTAATTATAAATCAAAAACTGATTTTCTCTTTCTAAACTTAATCATTAATCTTAGTCGTAAAATAAATGTCATTGTTAAGTAAATAAAAATTGTAATAGCATCAGCAAAAGCAGCATAAATAAAAAATAATCTTATAAAAGATGGATTAATACCAAGCTTAGAGCCCCACCATGAACTAACACCAAAAAAATTTATTTCAAAAAAATTACGTAAAAATCTGAGCATTTAAAATTAAATATTGATTTGCAATTTAGTGAAAAATACAACAACAAATTAAGAAGTATAATACTAAATTATATATTTTTATAAAATGTTTTTTATTATTTCTAAAATACTAGCTTTTACTATTAAACCATCATTTTGGATACTTTTATTATTAATTACTTCACTAATTAACAAGAAAAAAAGAAAGCGCTATTTAATCTATTCATTTTTCACCTTCTACATTTTTAGTAATGATTTTATCTTTAAAGAAATAACTAAAATTTGGGAAGAACCTCAGGTATCAATTACCACTTTAACCAAGCAATATGAGGCTGGAATTCTTTTAGGTGGATTTAGTGAGTATGACTATTTAACAAAAAGACATAATTTTAAGAAAGAAGCTGATAGGTTAATATATACAGTTCAACTTTATAATAATGGAATAATAAAAAAAATAGTTATTTCAGGTGGTAATGGAATGTTAATTAATAACAAATATAAAGAAGCAGAAACAATTAGAGATTTTTTGGTACAAAACAATATTAATACAAATGATATTTTAATAGAATCAAAATCAAGAAATACGAAAGAGAACGCATTAGAAACAGCTAAAATATTAGACGCAAAGAATGAGTATATTTTAATCACATCTGCTGTACATATGAAAAGATCACAACTTTGTTTTAAAAATGCTGGATTACAAACAATTCCTTTTACTGTAGATAACGTAATGACTTATAAAAGCAGAAATATTGAGAGAATTTTATTACCAAGAGCTAAAACATTAGAAAGCTGGGAAGAACTTATACATGAAGTCATAGGCTACTACATTTATAAAATTAGCTGGTAGATTAATGCTAATTTAGCAAACCTTCCATTTCTAATTTTATTTTCAAAGCAGAAGCTCTAGCAGCTTGAGCAAAATCTAAACCATTACTAGAGTATATAATTGATCTAGATGAATTAACTAACAAACCACATTCACTATTCATTCCAAATTTAGCAATATCTTTTAAGTTACCACCTTGAGCTCCTAATCCAGGAACCAAAATAAAATGATTAGGTATTAGTTTTCTAATTTCTAAGAGGGAACTCGCTTGTGTTGCTCCAACAACATACATCATATTTTGATCACTTCCCCATTTTGAGGAAATTGAGATAACATCCTTATAAAGTTCATTATTTTCTTTACTAATTATATTTTGAAAATCAGCACTACCCTTATTAGAAGTTAATGCAAGAAGAATAACCCATTTTTTATTAAAATTTAAAAATGGTTTAACTGAATCTGATCCCATAAAAGGATTGACAGTTATAGAATCAAAATCCATACTTTCAAAAAAAGTTTTGGCATACATTTCAGATGTATTACCAATATCTCCTCTTTTAGCATCTGCAATAGTAAAAAGATCATTTGGAATATACTCTATAGTCTTCATTAATGACTTCCATCCTTCTAATCCATTAGATTCATAAAATGCAGTATTTAACTTATAAGCTACACATAAGTCTTTGGTAGCATCAATTATTTGCTTATTAAACTCAAATAAAGGGTCTTCAAATGATAATAAATGATTTGGAATCTTAGATATATCACTATCTAATCCAACACATAAAAACGATTTTTTTATGTTTATTTGATATATAAGATTCTCTTTATTCATTCGTACTTCCTACTTTTAATTTTTCAGCATTTTCAGCTAATTGTAGTTCATCAATAAACTCTTGAATATCTCCACCCATAACTGCTTGTAAATTATATTTTGTTAAGCCTATCCTATGCTCTGTTACTCTTCCTTGAGGATAATTATAGGTTCTGATCTTTGCAGATCTATCTCCAGATGACACCATAGTTTTTCTATGCTTTGCATCTTCTTCAAGTTTCTTTTGCAATTCTATCTCATAAATTCTTGATCTTAAAACTTTTAAAGCTTTATCATAGTTTTTATGTTGAGATTTTTGATCTTGACATTGAGCTACAACACCTGTTGGGATATGGGTTAGTCTTACAGCAGAATAAGTAGTGTTAACTGATTGCCCGCCTGGACCAGAAGAACAATATGTATCTTTTCTAATATCACTATCTTTTAATTCTATATCAAATTCTTCAGCTTCAGGCAAAATAATAACTGAAGCAGCTGAAGTATGAACACGTCCTTGGGTTTCAGTTTGAGGAACTCTTTGTACTCTGTGAACACCCGATTCAAATTTTAATTGCCCATAAACATTATCTCCTGATAAATTAAATATTATTTCTTTATATCCACCAGCAGTTCCTTCAGCAATATCTACAAGTTCCAAAGACCATCCTTTAGATTGTGCAAATGAGGTATACATTCTATATAGATCACCAGCAAATATACTTGCTTCATCTCCTCCAGTACCAGCTCTAATCTCAAGAACAGCATTTTTTTCATCAGCTGGATCTTTAGGAATTAATAAAACCTTGATTTCCTCTTCTAAAACACTAACCCTAGGAAGATTCTCATCTAGTTCCATCTTAGCCATTTCTTTCATCTCTATATCATCAGTAGTTGATAATATCTCCTTGGCTTCATCTATATTTGATAATAATAAACTATATGTCTTATATATATTAATGATAGGCTCTAAGTCCTTATATTCTTTACTGAGTTGAACATAAGTTTTCATATCATTCATTGCAGAGGGAGAAGAAATTATTTTCTCTACATCTAAATACCTTTGATTAATTGCTTGTAATTTATCTAACATATTAATATATAAATTCTCCAAATTCTGAAGTAATTGAAACTTTCTTTCCAATGAAAGGTTCAACACGACCTATAATTTGAGCATCAACATTAAAAGATTGTGAAATCTCTATAATTGAGGATGCAATACTTTCATCAACAAAAAGCTCCATTCTGTGCCCCATATTAAATACTTTATACATTTCCTTCCAACTAGTGTCTGATTCGCTTTGTATAAGTTTAAAAAGAGGTGGGATATCAAACATATTATTCTTTATAATATGTAGATTATCAATAAAATGAAGAATTTTTGTTTGTGCTCCACCACTACAGTGAATCATACCGTTAATATTATGTTTATGTTTATCTAAAATTTTTTTAATAATTGGAGCATATGTTCTTGTTGGAGATAAAACAAGTTTTCCTATATCTAAATCTCCATCAATTATTTTATCTGTTAAATTCTTTGAGCCAGAATAAACAAGATTATCAGCAATAAGTGGATCAAAACTCTCAGGATATTTAGAAGATAAAATACTAGAAAAAACATCATGACGAGCAGAAGTTAATCCATTACTTCCCATACCACCATTATATTCATTTTCATAGCTGGCTTGCCCATAAGATGACAAACCAATAATAACATTACCTTCCTTAATATTTGAATTATCAATAACATCTGATCTTTTCATTCGAGCAACAACAGTAGAGTCAACGATAATTGTTCTTACTATATCTCCTACATCGGCAGTTTCACCACCAGTAGAAAAAATATTTATACCAAGTTTCTTGTAATCATTTAACAACTCCTCAGTACCATTAATAATTGAAGAAATTACATCTTTATTAATTAGGTTTTTATTCCTTCCTATTGTAGAAGAAAGCATAATATTATTAACTGCACCAACACATATTAAATCATCAATATTCATAACAAGAGCATCTTGAGCAATACCCTTCCAAACTGATAAATCATTAGTCTCTTTCCAATACATATAAGCAAGTGAAGATTTAGTTCCCGCACCATCAGCATGCATTACTAGACAATATTCTTCATCTCCAGAAAGATAATCTGGAACTATCTTACAAAAGGCTTTAGGAAAAAGTCCTTTATTAAGATTTTTAATTGCATTATGTACATCTTCTTTATCAGCAGAAACACCACGTTGATTATACCTATTATCCATAATTTATCTAATAAAAAAGCATCCTTAAAAGGACGCTTTTAAAAATATTTATTGAATCAATTACTTGCTTTTTGATTGACCAACATAGTCTTCTCTTAAAACTTTGAATGATGTTCTTCGATTATATTGGTGAGCCTTCTTTTTATTCTTTTTAAATTTAATCTTATTAATATAAGATTCTGTTAGCACATCACCTTCTTTAAATCTTCCAGTATTATTTTCAATAACAAATGGTTCATTCTCACCAGCACCTACAGCAACTAATTGATTAGGATTAATACCAACACTAACTAAATATGAAATACAAGCATCAGCACGTTTCTGTGAAAGAAGAAGATTACTTTTATTATTACCAATAAAGTCAGTATGAGATTTAAGCTCAATAACAACATTAGGGTTATCTTTCATAGCCTGGGCAAGCATATCTAGATCAGAAATAGATTTATTTCTAAGATTCCATTTAGCAAAATCATACTCAATTTTAGGAAGAATAATTTCCTTCTTAACAGGATCCATAATAACATCAATAACAAAAACCTTATTTTCATCAATACCAACAGTTGTTTCAGTTAAACTTTTATTCAAATAACCTTCTGATGACACAAGAAGTTCATATGACAGTAATGGATCTAACTTAAAATTATATGAACCAGTATTATCTGTTTTAGTTTCAATAGCAACTCCTTCACTATTTGATAAAACGACTTTTGCATTAGTTAAGATTGCACCAGATTTAGAATCAGTTACAACTCCTTTCATTGATAATACCAGAGGAGGTAATTCAAATTGATAGATATCATCTCCACCTTTACCACCTTTTCTATCTGAAGTTAAATATCCTCTTTCTCCTGATTTTTCGATGATCATTCCAAAATCATGTCCTGAAGAGTTAACAGGATATTTTAAATTAGTGATAGACGAATAAGAATCATTTTCATCAGGAGATGATTTAAAAATATCAAACCCTCCCATACCAATATGACCAGTTGAAGAAAAATACAATGTTCCATCTGAGTGTAAAAAAGGAAACATTTCATCCCCTTTAGTATTTACTGCCGGACCTAAGTTAACAGGTATACTCCATTTACCTCTATTTTGCTGCTTTACAATCCATAGATCTTTACCGCCATAACCTCCACTTAAATCAGAAGAAAAAATCAAT
>JABGXK010000126.1 GCA_018675825.1 Flavobacteriales bacterium
AAGAATAGTAAGTAAATTTCATGAAAAGTATTTCTAAAGATATTTTTAAGAAGTATCAAGCACAAACATTTCCATACCCATCATTATTAGAAGTAGAAATAGCGGAAGGATCATATATAACAGATGTTTATGGTAAAAAATATTTAGATTTTATTGCTGGTGTCTCATCTTGCTCAATAGGACATTCAAATATGAATGTTATAAATGCAGTAAAAGATCAAATTGATAAATATTCTCATGTAATGGTTTATGGAGAATATATTCAAAAACCACAATATACCTTAGCTAAATTATTAGCTGAAAATCTTCCAGAAAAATTAAGCACAACATATTTTACAAATTCTGGTACAGAAGCAATTGAAGGAGCTGTTAAACTAGCTAAGAGAATTAATGGTAGATCTGAAATAATATCATGTAAAAACTCATATCATGGATCTACACACGGATCTTTAAGTCTAATGGGAAATGAACAATATAAAGCTCAGTATAGACCTTTGCTGCCAGATTGTAACCAAATTATTTATAATGACATAAAAAGTTTAGAACAAATTTCAGAAAAAACTTCTGCTGTAATTATTGAATCTATTCAAGGCGCTAGTGGCTTTATAATTGCTTCTAAAGATTTCCTTAAAAAATTAAATAGCATATGTAAGAAAAATAAGGTATTAATAATTTTTGATGAAATTCAAACTTGTTTTGGTAGAACAGGAACCTTATTTGGTTTTGAGCAGACTCCAATAATACCTGATATAATATGTATAGCTAAAGGGATGGGAGGTGGCATGCCAATAGGTGCATTTATATCATCATGGAAAAATATGAATGAATTAACTTATAATCCAAAATTAGGTCATATTACAACATTTGGTGGCCATCCAGTTAACTGTGCAGCAAGCAAAGCAACATTAGAGTTTATTCTAGAGAAAAAGATAATTACTGAAATTGAAAAAAAAGAAAAACTATTTAGAAAACACTTACAACATAAAAAAATTAAAACAATTACAGGAAAAGGATTAATGCTATCAATTGATCTTTATGATGATCATCACACATATCAATTAGTTGATAATTGTATGAGTGATGGACTACTGTTGTTTTATTTTTTATTTAACAAAAAATCAGTAAGAATTACACCTCCATTAACAATTAGTTTAAGTGAAATAGAGATGGGATGTAGTATTATATTAAAAAATCTAAATAAATTAAACTAGTAGATATCTATAATGATTAATCAAATTACAACCATTTCTTTTTTTAAATTTTCATCTTTATCAAACAAATTTTGGGGGTTTAAAATGATGCAATTTGCACATAAAGACTTATCTAAAATTAAAGGCCTTTCTTTTTATCGTCTAATGGGAAGTGGAAAAGGAAAAGGATTTAATCCACTACCTGATTGGTCAATATATAGCTTGCTTCAAGTCTGGAAATCCGAAGAAGAAGCAAATGAATTTTTTAATAATTCTGATATACTTAAAAAGTATAATAATCATACAAAAGAGCTTTACACATTGTATATGAAAAATATTTCGGCAGTAGGAACCTGGGTTAGTAAAAGTCCTTTTGAAAAAGGTATAGAGTTAGACACTAATTTACCTATAGCTATTATTACTAGAGCAACTATTAAGTGGAATTGGCTTATAAGATTTTGGAAGTATGTTCCTACCTCACATCAAGGTTTAGATGGAAATAAAGGATTGATTTACACAAAAGGAATAGGAGAAATTCCGGTTATTCAGATGGCAACATTTAGCTTGTGGAAAAACTTCAGTGCAGTTAAGGAGTTTGCTTATAATAGCAAACAACACAAAGAAGCTATAAAAAGAACTCGTGAAAATCAATGGTATAATGAAGAGATGTTTACTAGATTTCACCCTTATAAATCCACTGGAACTTGGCAAGGAAATGATCTTTTAAGCTTTTAGATAAATTATTCCGGGTGTGCTATAACTGTCATAATGCCTAGCGAAGATTTTTTTTCTTTCATCTTTTTAGGTAAAAACATTATCATTCCAATCATGTATCAAAGATAAGTTATCTTATTTCTGTTTAGAACAGTATTATATTAATAATTAATATTTATTTTTAAATTTAAGATTTTTTAATAAAACACGTTTTTAGAACAATCTGTGATTTTCCAAACCTACATTCAATATTATTAGGATCATTAATAAGTCTAATATTTTTTATTTTATCACCTCGTTTAAGAGTCTTTGACATTCCTTTAATTTTTAAAGTTTTAGATAATACAATTGTATCTCCATCATTTAATAAATTACCTACAGAATCCTTAGTTTCCATTATTTTTATTATTAAGCATAGGAACGAAAGAAAATTCTCCATGCGTTGTTATTTTAGTTTTAGCTTCAGATATTTTTTCAATTAAATGCATAACTTGAATATCACCATTTCCAATAGGAGCTACCATTCTTCCTCCAACTTTTAGTTGATTAATTAAATCCTGAGGAATTTCTGGAGCTCCACATGTAATTATTATCCTATCAAATGGTGCAAACGTAGGAAGTCCTTTATAACCATCTCCATACACAAACATACATTGATGACCAATTGACGGTAAAAATTTTTTAGTCTTAAGAAATAAATCTCTCTGCCTTTCTATAGTATAGACATGAGTATTGAGTTCATTTAAAACAGCTGCTTGATATCCTGAACCTGTACCTATTTCAAGAACTTTTTGATATGGTTCAAGTTTAAGAAGTTGGGATTGAAAAGCAACTGTAAAAGGTTGAGAAATTGTTTGACCAGAACCTATTGGAAAAGCCTTATCCTGATACGCAAAATTAACAAAAGCATTATCCATAAATAAATGTCTAGGTATACTCATCATTGCTTTAAGGACCTCAATATTAGTAATACCCCGACTAGATAATTCATCTACTAATTTCTTTCTTAAACCTTTATGTAGGAAAGTATCTTTCATAGGATTATTATAATAATTGTATTAAGTGTATTTTTGAAAATAATTATACAAAAGAAAGATAATATAAGTTTGAAACTGTAATTATTATTAAAATTAAATACACAATTTATTGTTAAAAGATAAAAAAATGCTAAAAAGGATAATGATTTTAATATTAGTTATATTCATATTTTCATGTTCTAAAGAAAATAATAATCTTCCATCATATGTTAAAATTGACCAAGTTAATTTATTATCAAGTCCAAATTTTGGAGAGAATACAGAAAATATAACTGATGTTTGGTTTTATGTTGATGATAATTTACAAGGAGTTTATGAAATTCCAGTGCAATTCCCTATTCTTAATGATGGAATACAAAATATTAGAATTAAAGCTGGAGTTAAAGCTAATGGTATTGCATCTACTAGAACTCAATATCCTTTTTACAATAGTTACGTTGATACAATTGAACTTAATCAAAATCAAAGCATCTCAATTTCTCCAGATTTCACATACAATGATTCTTATCAGGCTATAATAGAAGATTTTGAAAGTGCAGGAACAATTATTGATTCAACATTAAATAGTGAAATAGATTTCTCAATTATTTCTAATAATCAAAATCATTATGCATTAGTAAAGCTTGATACTCCAAATATTAATTTTGAGGCATCAACACAAAATCTTATTTTACCTCAACAGGGAGCTCCTGTATATTTAGAGATTGATTATAAATGTAGTGCTGAATTTCTAGTTGGAATGTATGTAAACTATCCTCAGAGTGTTGAAATAAAGGATTTAATATGGGTAACATCTAAACAAGACTGGAATAAAATTTATATTAACCTTACGCAAGCCGTTAGTGAAAGCATAGGAGCATTATCATTTAAAGTATTTATCAATATGAGAAGAAATGATCCAAGTATTAGTGAAGAAATGAGTCTTGACAATGTAAAGATTTTATATTAAAATTTAAATAAAAATGAAAAAAATAACAATAATTGGGGCAGGAACCATGGGAAATGGAATTGCTCATGCATTTGCACAGAAGCAATACAGGGTAACAATTGTAGATATCACAGAAGATAATTTAGAAAAAGCTATTAGTACTATTACTAAAAATCTAGATAGAATGATAGCTAAAGAAAAAATTACAAATGATGATAAGCTACAAACACTAAACAATATAACAACTTCAACAAATATAGAAAATGGAGTAAATAATAGTGATTTAGTAGTAGAGGCAGCAACCGAAAATATTAATTTAAAACTAAAGATATTTAAACAACTAGATGAACTATGTCTAGATCATACAATATTAGCTACTAATACATCTTCTATCTCTATTACACAAATTGCTAAAGAAACTAATAGAGCAGATAAAGTAATTGGAATGCATTTTATGAATCCTGTCCCAATTATGAAACTTGTTGAAGTAATTAGAGGAAAAGAAACTTCTGATGATGTGACAAAAAAGATAATGGAATTAAGTAAAAATTTAGGTAAGATTCCTGTAGAAGTTAATGATGCTCCAGGATTTGTTGCAAATAGAATTTTAATGCCAATGATTAATGAAGCAATTTTTACATTAAGTGAGAATGTTTCTGGTGTTGAAGAGATTGATACGGTAATGATTCTTGGTATGTCTCACCCAATGGGGCCATTACATTTAGCTGACTTTATTGGTTTAGATGTATGCCTATCAATTTTAGAAGTAATGCATGAAGGATTTAAGAATAATAAATACAAGCCCTGTTCACTACTAGTTAATATGGTTAATAATGGTAATCTTGGAATTAAATCAGGAAAAGGATTCTATGATTATTCTGATGGACCAAGAAATAAAAAAATAGCTTCGGAATTTACTGGATAAGTGTCAAATTTAGATGAAAATAAAGCCTTAGCGCCATTTAGCTGTCAATTTAGCCCTCAAGTACCAGAACTACTAAAAAAGCTTAATTGCACCATCGCTATATCGACATATCAAGCTGGTAAATTGGTCTTTATCTCAGCTAAAGATGAAAATTCATTAACTCAACTTCCAAGAAACTTTCAGAAAGCAATGGGAATTGCTGAAGATAAGAATAAAGAAAAATTAGCCTTAGCCTGTAAGGATGAAATAATCATTTTTAAAAATTCTGCTGAACTAGCTAATTATTATCCAAAAGCTCCAAAGAAGTATGATGCGTTATATATGCCAAGATCAACATATCATACTGGAGCACTAGATATTCATGATTTAAGCTTTGGAAATAACAATGAATTATTCGCAGTAAATACCTTATTCTCATGTATCGTTAAAATTGACAATGATTATAACTTCACTCCTTTTTGGTCACCTCCACAAATTAATAAAATAACATCAGAAGATAGGTGTCATCTAAATGGTATGGCTATGCATAATGGAGAACCAAAATATGCTACTGCATTTAATGATGGAAACACCCCTCAAAGCTGGAGAGATAAGATAACAGAAACTGGTGTAATATATGATATTGAAAAAAATAAGATTATAGCTAAAGGACTGGCAATGCCACACACACCTAGAATATATAATGGAGAATTATATGTTTTACTATCAGCCACTGGTGAGTTAGTAAAGATTAATAAAGAAAATGGAACTTATGATGTTGTTGTAAAAATTGGAGGCTTTGTAAGAGGAATGAGCCTTCATAAAGATTATCTATTTATAGGTCAGTCAAAACTTAGAAAAAACTCTTCTACATTCGGAAAATTACCATTCGCCAAACATGCAAATCAAGCAGGTATTGTAATTATTCATCTACCAACTGCCAGTATTGCTGGGAAAATAACTTATTTAACTTCTCTTGATGAAATATATGACATTCATATTCTAGCTGATAAAACAAGACCTAATATCTTAAATACATTAACAGAAGATTATAAAGAAGGTCTATCAATTCCTAAAACAACATTTTGGAAAAGAATGAAAGAATAACTATTTTTGTTAAATAATTAATTATAATGCCAAATAATCATTTTTCTAGAAAAGAACGTCAACTTAAAAATCATATTTCTAACCTTAAAAATCTACTAAAAATTTCAAATGGTATTGTTTCTAATGAGATAAATTCATTAATTATAAAAATTAAAAATCTAGTTAATCTTCTTAAAGGTTATCTTTCTTTAAATAAACTTAAACATATAATTGGTTCATTCGCTATCTTAATTGGTCTTTCAGTTAACAATGATATAAGTGCTCAATCTTTTACCTCTCCTGTACAAAATCCATTTGGATTAAATTTTAATAGTTATATACCTGGTTATTATTATTATGGAGGAAAAGCACAATTTGCTGATATGGATGGGGATGGAGATTTAGATCTTATATTTGAAACACGAGATATCGATACTAGCTACTATTCTTATTATCAGAATAATGTATTTATGTATCATGAAAATATTGGAACTGTAAATAACCCTCAGTTTTCATTAGGAGTTAAAAATCCTTTTAACTTAACTTCTCCTCAAAATTCTACTCTTGAATTCTCATTACTTTCTCATAATTTAGTAGATCTAGATAATGATGGCGATTTGGATATTCTTGCTAGTTACACTGGTTTTTATGGAGATTATAATGTCCAAACTGGTGATTATGACTATGCAGCAAATACCATATTTAAATATTATCAGAATATAGGTAATCCAAATATGCCTCTTTTTTCAGCCCAGCAATCTAATCCGTTTGGATTATCAGTAGATTCAATGATTGCAATATCAGATGTTGTTGATATTGATGGGGACGGAGATTATGATGTAATTTGTTCATCCTCTAATTTTGGACCTCAAGGTTATATTCAACATCAAGATATGATTTTTATTGAAAATACTGGCAATCAATCTAATCCTATATTTTCTGCTCCACAAGTAAATCTCATTGGAATCACACTTCCTGCTGGATACTATCCAGCAAGCCCTTCTTTTGGAGATTTAGATCAGGATGGAGACTTTGATTTATTAACCACACAATATGAAGATAATGGAAATTCTGAATATAAGTTTCTTTATCAACAAAATAAAGGATCTACTACAAACCCTATAATGTCTTTACAAGCCCAAAATCCTTTTGGATTATCTCCAGACACTAGTTATGCTGGAATTATTATAAATTCTGAAATGACTGATTTAGATGGAGATGGAGATTTAGATATAATAACATCTGGATTAGAAGGAGAAGTATTTTTATATTTTGAAAATAATCCTGGATCTACTTTAATAAATGAACTAAAGCAAACAATTAATATATATCCAAATCCAGCTACTGAGATATTAAATATTGAAAGTCAAAATAATATTGAAAGAATTAAAATATTTGACCAATTAGGTAGATTGATTCTTGAATCAGAATTTAGTAAATCATTGAATATAAATTATTTAAATAAAGGAATCTATACCATAACTTTATATTCAGGAGAAAAAGAAATTACTAAAAGATTCACGAAGCTATAAGGACTTTAGCCTACCCTCTTTTTTAGCTTGAAGTAAAATTTTATCAATAAACATATCTTCCCTAACATTTACGGGGTCATAAATAGTCTTGAGATTATGGTCATACATCTTTGCAAAAGTTTGCCAGATAGTAGCACTCCACCAACCCTTATATTGCCTTAATAAATCATATGTACTTATCCCTGTCTCTCTATAAATTAGTTTAATTAGAATCTTACCCTCTTTCATAGATAAATTTTTAAGAGCAGTTGAATATTGTGCTTTAACAATCTTAGTAACACTTCTAGTATACCTTCTCTTTTTTCTTTTTTTACCGATTGAATCTAATGCGTGATTTAAAGAATCAACTTTTAACTTTGTTTCAAGAGCGTATGGATAAACTTTAAGAACTCTTCTTTTAAGTTTGTAAAAGTTCCTTCTTTCATTATTATCTTTAAATTCTATAATATCTAACTGAGGAATTTTTGCTGTAAAAATAGTTTCTCCGTCAATAACAATAAAAGGAGAAATAGTGATATTCTCTTGAGAAAAAGATATCAATGAAAAAATTAAAAAACAGAAAATAATTAAAGAAACTCTCATACAGTCAAAATTATAATATTTTAAATAATCTTAACGATAAATAAGTAGTATTTATTAGTCACACAATTATCATTATGTACCTTTACATATATGATAAAAACAATTCAAATTCAAGTAAATCCAGAATGTGCCGAGAAGAAAAATCTTCTTATTAAAAAAATCTCTGATGACTTAAATATCTTAACAACAGAAATTAAGGATATAAATATCCTTAAGAAATCTATTGATGCTAGACAAAAACATATTAAAATCAACCTGAAAATTGACATATACATTAATGAAAAGTATATTGAAAAAGAAGAAAAGACAAAATATAAAAATGTAAGTAAATCTAAAGAGGTAATTATCATTGGAGCTGGTCCTGCTGGATTATTTGCAGCACTTAAACTAATAGAACAAGGTATTAAGCCAATTATTATTGAAAGAGGAAAACAAGTAAGAAACAGGAGACGTGATCTTGCTAAAATTACTAAAGAGCATATTGTCAATAAGGATTCTAATTACTGCTTTGGAGAAGGTGGAGCTGGAACTTTCTCTGATGGAAAACTATATAC
>JABGXK010000127.1 GCA_018675825.1 Flavobacteriales bacterium
TATGCTTAATGTAATGAAAGCTCCATTAAAGACTGAATTAGCAAAGAAAATATGGAGAGAATATAACTCCGGTACATCTGCAGGGGTAAATATGACACCTAAAAGGCTAATTGAACCAAAAACAGCAGATAGTTTTGCTAACAAACTAATTACCGGCTTATCATTTTTAAATGAATTTGCAGCCTTGACTAGATAGATTAGTACAGCAAATAACTGAATGAACATTCCAATAGAAAAAAGAATAATAGATATTGTGTTATCATCACCAGAATGACTAGTTGTTCGACCTAGATCGCTTATAAAGTTTTGGAAGAAGTTATAATAAGATGCGTCTTTGTTGACGTAATTACCACCACCATAAAAGAATGCTGCTAGAGTTAGTAGTCCGATGTAGGAGAGTAGTAGTCTCCTTGTATTTTTACCTAGTGTATTTCTCATATTCCTCCAATTATACATAATCTTTATTATGCGTAAATTATGTTTTTGTCGTTAAATTGCTAATATACTCAGTCCAAGCTTTAGGCTCTTTAGTTAAGCTTTGTCGATAATCAATTCTTCTTAAATGAAGCCAATCTAGCTGTATCTTATTAATATTAATTATATCTAAGTCTAATTTATAATTACGAACTCTAATACTATTACGTTTGTCATATTTATATAATTTTTCAAAATGAATGGCTCTTTCAACATTTCTAATACCACAAAGACCATTAAATTTCATAAAACCTATCTTTTCTTTAGAAAAATGTAAAACTGGTGGGATAAATTCGTTTTTTCCTTCAAGTATATCATCGTGAATGTCTAGGATAATTTTATTTCCCTGCCAGTCTTCAGCTTTTTTTGTCTTATGGAGTTTAGCATCACCATAGTAGATTATTTTCTTTCTTTTTAAATCTATCTTATCTTTCCATTTATTATTTCCTCTATCATCATCAACATTTGATGTTATTAGTATTAAAAAAGCCTTTAAAGGTGTGTTGTTAGGTATATTTATATATTTAAAACCTCTCATACCGCTAGAATTACCCATTCCACTGCCATCAATATTAAACCATCTAAGAAACTGATCTTTTGTTTTTTTGACCCTTGAACCTAAATCGATATAAGATTTACCAGGTAAAAGCACTTTATTTTTTTGATAATCAGCAATAAGGTGCTTGTAATCTGATAAAAGGTTTATTTCTTTTTTTGTGGAATTTATCTCATCTAGCAATACTTCTTTAGCATCTTGAAGATCATTTAGCTCCTGCGATAAATCATTTAATTCGCTTAAAGACTTATTTTCATTCATCAGAAAAATTAAATCCTTTTGATTCAGCTAACTTAATTATCTTCTTTGCTTGATAGAGTAATTTCTCTGAAGACTCTTTACCATTTGAAATATTTTTACCTACATTAAATGACATGGAGTTTTGCCATGGTTGTAAAAACTTTGTCTCTTTGCCCCATTTAGCTAACTCGAACCACTTATCTCCATTTTTAAGGTATGGAGCCAATTGATCATGCATTTCTTTCTTCTTTTTCTCCCTGGCTTCCTTGATTTCACTAAATTCTTCTACCTCTCCTCCTTTTATCGATGAAAAATGATTTTTAGTTAATATCGATAGAGAAGGTTTTCTTGATTTTAGCTTACTCCAACATTCAATTTTTTTACAGTACTCTGTAACATTTAATGTAGTATCCTTTATATGGTCACGTACAATCATAGATAACTCCCTGAAAACTTCTCTCATTTCTTCTGATATATCTTGATTATTCCAAATGTCAACAAGATCAACTTTACTAGCGACCTTTAGTACGTAATAGGAGTATACATATGCAACTATTTGTCCTCTATATGCTTGTAAATCAAGTTCTCTATTCTGTTTTCCAACAATTTTTTCTAATTGTTTCCATATAATTACTTTGGCAACTAGCTGTTTAAAAAAACCTTCATCAGGAACGAATTTTTGATCTGTTTGATAACGCTCTTTTAAATAGGCTAAATAGAAGCCAAAATTTTTCTGTCCACCAATAGAAACATTATCAGGGCATTGACCAAAAGCCATTTCTACCTTAGCCATGAGTAATTTATCAAACTTTTGACTAGTTGGGTTAATCTGAGCCCATTTTCTCTTTCTAGCAGCAGTGCCTTCTAAGTTTTTTTCGGTCATATAAGATCCTCTAGCACGTTCATAGAACCATCTTGTTTGTTGTCCTCCTCCAGATGGGTCTGGTGCATAGATATTTCTAGATACATTTTGAAGCTCTACAAGGAAAGGATCGTTACTAGAAAAATCAGCAATATTAA
>JABGXK010000128.1 GCA_018675825.1 Flavobacteriales bacterium
AATATCACAATCCCAAATACTGAAATTTCATTTATAAAACTATCTTCTTATATTGGAACAAAAACCTCTGGAGAGGTTAAGCAACTTATTGGAATAAATAAAAGTATCGCTGGTAGAAATGTTATTATTCTTGAAGATATTGTTGATACTGGAATAACAGTCAATAATATAATTAATCTAATGAAAAAAGAACAAGTTAATAATATAAAAATTGCCACATTACTATTTAAATCTAATGCTTATAAAGAGAGTCACAAAATTGATTATATAGGAAAATCTATTGCCAATGATTTTGTTTTAGGATATGGCCTTGATTATAATGAACTTGGTCGTAACCTTAAGCACATATATAAACTTAAAAATTAAGAAATGTTAAATCTTGTACTATTTGGTCCTCCAGGAGCAGGAAAAGGAACACAATCTGAAATGCTAATAAAGACACATAATTTAGTTCATCTTTCAACTGGTGATATTTTAAGAAAAGAAATAACTAATAAAACAAAACTCGGTTTAGAGGCTAAAAAACTCATGGATCAGGGAATTCTTGTTCCAGACAATGTTGTTATTGGAATGATTGATTCACAGCTTGAGAATAATATTAAATCTAACGGCTTCATATTTGATGGTTTCCCAAGAACTAAAGAACAAGCTTTAGCACTTGATAAGCTTCTTTTGAAAAAAAATACTGCTATTTCAGCCATGATTTCACTAAAAGTAGATGATCAAGAACTTATAAAAAGATTACTTGAAAGAGGTGAGATCTCTGGACGTTCTGATGATCAAAATGAAGAAATTATCTCAAATAGAATAAGTGAATACAACAAAAAAACAGCACCTTTAAAATTATTTTATAACAATCAACAGAAGCTCTATGAAGTTAATGGCTTAGGAACAATCAATGACATTACTATGAAGGTAAATACCGTAATAAATAAGCTTTAAATGAAGATTAAAAACTCTAATTTTGTTGATTATGTGAAAGTTTTTTGCAGATCTGGTAAAGGTGGTGCAGGATCAGCGCACTTTCTAAGAGATAAAACCACTGCAAAAGGAGGTCCAGATGGAGGTGATGGTGCAAGAGGAGGTCATATTATCTTAAAAGGCAACCAACAAATGTGGACTCTTCTTCCTCTAAAATACAAAAAGCATATTTTTGCTAAGCATGGAGGAGCAGGAAGCGGTAATCATTCAAGCGGTAAAGAAGGCGAAAACAAATACCTAGAGGTTCCTTTAGGAACAATTGCAAAAAATTCTGAAAATGGAGAAATTATTTGTGAGATTACTGATCATAATCAAGAAATAATCTTGTTAAATGGAGGTATGGGAGGAAGAGGAAATGCACACTTTAAATCATCAACAAATCAATCTCCTCATTATGCTCAACCTGGCGTTGATAGCTCTGAAGATTGGTTTATATTAGAACTTAAAGTGCTTGCAGATGTTGGTTTAGTTGGATTTCCTAATGCTGGAAAATCTACACTTCTTTCAGTTATTTCAGCTGCCAAACCACAAATTGCTAATTATCCATTTACAACCCTTGTACCTAATCTAGGTATTGTAGCATATCGCGAACATAAGTCATTTATTATGGCAGATATTCCTGGTATTATTGAGGGCGCTGCAGAGGGAAAAGGTTTAGGATTAAGATTCTTAAGACATATAGAAAGAAATTCAACACTACTTTTTTTAGTTCCTGCAGACTCTAAAGATATTACTAAAGAATATGAAATCCTTCTTTTAGAATTAAAAAAATTTAATCCTGAATTATTAGACAAAGATAGAATACTTGCCATCAGTAAATCTGATATGCTAGATGAGGAACTAATAGGTGAAATAAAAAAAGAATTACCAATTGATTTATCATCCCTTTTTATCTCTTCAATAGCTCAAAAAGGACTTAAAGAACTTAAGGACAAAATCTGGAAACAACTGAATTAAATATGAAATGGCTAACTTATATAGATAACTATTTATTTGAATTAATAAATTCTAATGGAGACTCTGATTTTGACCTCATAATGATTCTTATGAGTAATAAATACATATTTATTCCGCTATATATTTATATTTTATTTGTATTATTTAAACAATATAAAAAAAAAATTATTTGGATCTTATTAGCTCTAGTAATATTAGTTTTTTTAGCTGATTTTGGAAGTGTTCATTTTTTTAAAAATATTTTTTTAAGAATCCGTCCTTGTAATGTAAATCCTGCTTTAGATGGTATTAGATTGATTGATGGCTATAATTGTGGTACAGGATTTTCATTTATTAGTGCACATGCTGCAAATATGTTCTCAATTGCATTCTTTATTGGTCTTATCAAAAGAGATTTAAAACTCTTTATTTTCTTATTCTCTCTTGCAACAATAGTAGGATATAGTAGAATATATTTAGGCGTTCATTATCCATTTGATATTGTTGGTGGGATGTTATGGGCAATAATTGTAAGTTTGTTAACATATAAATTTTTATCTCTAAAAATTGATGAAACAATTCAATAAAATATGGGTTATATGGCTAATGTTAGTAATAATCTGGAATTACCGATGGCCAGCAGTACCACCTATTTGGGATGTCATAGTCGCTATAATACTATCTATTCTAGCGTTTCAATTAAATAAAATAAAATGAAGAAAAAAATTACCTTATTATTAGCATTATTTCTAATGATTAATCTGAAAGCTAAAAAACCTAAACTAGTGATTGGAATTGTCGTAGATCAAATGAGATACGACTATATAGACAGATTTTGGAACGATTTTGGAAGTAATGGATTCAAAAAACTTGTTAAAGAAGGATACTATTTCAAAAACACTCATTTTAGTTATGCTCCTACATATACAGGCCCTGGACATGCAAGTATTTTTACTGGAACTACTCCAGCTCATCATGGTATTATAGCTAATAACTGGTATGATAAAGAATTAAGGAAAAGTATTTACTGTGCAGGAAATGGAGATATGCATACAGTATGTAATTGTGAACAGAACACCATAGATATCAGCTCTGAGGATGGTAAAATGTCTCCTCACCATATGCTAACCACAACCATTGGTGATGAAATACAATTATTCAATCCAAAATCTAAAGTTATTGGAATTTCATTAAAAGACAGAGGAGCAATTCTTTCAGCAGGACATTCAGCAGATGCTGCTTATTGGATGGATGGACATGGCGATTGGATTAGTAGCAGTTTTTACATGGAAAATTTACCAGATTGGTTAATTGAATATCAAAATCAAAATCCAACTTCTAGCTATATTGAATCAAAGTGGTCATTTAAAAATAAATTCTCTCACAATTTAGATTCACTAATAAATCTAAAAGGATATGGCATAATTAAAAGTACACCATATGGAAATACAATTTTATCAGATTTAGCTTTAGAAATTTTAAAAAATGAGAAGTTAGGACAAAATACTACAACGGATCTTTTAACAATTAGTTTTTCATCTACAGATTATATTGGCCATCAATATGGTCCTCACTCATTTGAAATATTAGACACATATCAAAGATTAGATAAAGACATCGCAAAGCTTTTAAATTACATCAATATGAAAATTGGTAAAGAAAATGCAATTGTATTTTTAACAGCAGACCATGGAGTTTCTTCAGAACCAAGTAAGCTAATGCAATTTAATATCCCATCAGGATATTTTTCTAGTTCTGAAATGATAGATGAGCTGACGACACATCTTAGAGATCAATTTAATTGGCCTGCAAATGATTTCTTAGCCAAAGAGTTTATTCTAAATTATTCTAATAACCAATTATTTCTAAATCATGATTTTATTAAGGAGAATATGGGTGCTGAAACTCTAAGATTAACTCCTGAGATCTGTAGCAACTTTTTATTAAAATATAAAGGAGTGAAAAATACTTATACTTCAAAGCAATTACATAATTATCAATATAATCATTCTACACACGCTAAGATTCAACAAGGTTTTAACCATAAAAGATCTGGAGATATAATTGTTGAACTTCAGCCCGGATGGATTAGTAAAAGTTGGGAAAAAGGAGGTACAACTCATGGATCATCTCATAGTTATGATACACATGTTCCTTTAATTTTCTGGGGAAATAACATCTCGAAAGGAGAAACAACTAAGCTGGCAAACATTAAAGATATTGCACCTACGATAAGTTCTTTATTAGAGATTTCATTTCCAAATGGCTGTACTGGAAATCCACTTATAGATATTACTAAATAATTAATTATAAAATATTTTTTATTTCACTAAGACAAGCAATTTCATAATCAATCTCTTCATTATGAGGTTCTTTCTTTGGATTAAAATAAATTTGTGATATTCCTATTGCTTTAGCTCCAAGAATATCAACAGGTAAGTCATCACCAATCATAATACTATTAGAGGCAATAACATTTGCTTGATCTAAAGCATATTGAAATATAACAGGATTAGGCTTTTTAACCTTAACCATTTCAGAAGTAATTACATTATTAAAAAATGATGTAAGATTAGAAGCTCTTAATTTTATATGCTGAACCTCTTCAAAACCATTAGTTATAATATGGAGATTATATTTGTTATTTAGATAGTTTAGGATTTCCATTGTATGAGGAAAAAGAGATGTTTGTAAAGGGCATTTATTAATATACTCCTCACCTACTTCTAAAGCTAATTCATTATCTATAATTTTAAAATCTAAAAAGGTCAAATTAAATCTTTCAGAGCGTAATAATTCTTTTGATATCTTATTTTCTCTATATAATAACCATAATCTTTCATTATGTATAGTATAGGCTTCAATAAAATTATCTACACTAGAAATACCTCTTGCATAAAGAGAGTATTTTTCAAAAATATCAATTAAAGTTTTTCGAGCATTGAGATCAAAATCCCATAATGTTCTGTCTAAATCTAAAAAAATATCTGATATATTCATGCGTTTAATTTAATAAAAAAAGGCTTATCCAATTAAGATAAACCTTTTAAAATAGGATAGTATAAGAGCTTATTTTAAGCTTTTACTTAGCTTTTACCTTAGCTTTTGTCTTAGTTAGAGAATTTACATGCTTAGTCAGCTTAGATTTTAGATTAGCAGCTTTATTCTTATGAATAATATTAGTTTTAGTTAATTTATCTAGCATAGCTGATACTTTAGGAAGAAGCACGACGGCAGCTTTCTTATCTTTAATTTCTTGTAGTTCTCTGACTGCATTTCTAGCTGTTTTATGTTTATACTTATTTAACAACCTTCTAGTGTCAGTTTGTCTTATTCTTTTTAATGCTGAAGTATGATTTGCCATAACTATTTATTTATTTTTGTAGCCCGCCGGGGAATCGAACCCCGGTTACCAGGATGAAAACCTGGCGTCCTAACCACTAGACGACCGGGCCATAATGATTCTCAATCAAGGCTGCAAATTTATACTTTTTTTAAAATCTAGCAAATATTTAATAATCATTTATTTTCATGGGAAAACTTATAACCTAACCTCTTTGTTGTTTTAATCTTTTGATTCTTACTCATTTCTAATAAATAGTGAACAGAAACTAATTTTATATCATTTAAATTTGGAGTGTATAAATCAAAATTTAAAGTAAAAACCATACAGACATTAATAATTTGCTCTAATAATGATTTATTAATTTTTTGATTAGAAAAATCATTAAACAAAAAACCTAATTCCTTATCACCTTCAACAAAAAAATTTCTCTCTTTGTTAATAAAGATTCTTCCAATTAAAATTCCTTCATCATTTAAACGATTATACTTTAAAGAATCTGATAGAAAATTATAAATATTAATAACACCACAAAAACTTCTTAATTTATCATCTTTCACGTATTTTGATTTAACAACTTCATGATTAGGGGGAAAATCAAAAATATTCGAATGCATATGAAAAAGTAAAGTGTCTCCAGCAAATTTTAGTTGTGCATCAAATTCACCATTTGATGTGAATTCCAACTCTATATCATCTGCTTTATCACTTAAAAGAACTGACAGAGATTGTGCTTTTAGCTTTAGTGATTTAACCAAAATCTCAAAAGCTTCTTTGGTATTTCTATAAACTAATTGTTTAGTGGTAGATTTTTCTTTTAGTAACTTAATAATAGTACTTTCCTTTTTCATAATTTAATAAGCCTTTGCAAATAAAACCATTTTATTAGATTTTTTTC
>JABGXK010000129.1 GCA_018675825.1 Flavobacteriales bacterium
ATAAGCTGTAGGTGAAAAATTTGTATTTGTAGCTAAAGTATCATAAGCATTAACCATGGAAGTAATAGGGTTTGATGATGCATTAGTAATAACGTTCCCTACTTCATCTGTAATAGAACTATGTAATTTAGTGTTGAACTGAGAACTGGCTCCATTATTTTGAACAACGGCCTCCATTCTATATGGGTTTTGGACAGCTTGATTCATTGGGTTAAATGTATAATCAACACCAATATCACCAGTAAGCTGATAACCCAACCACCAACCACCGTAAGTATGATCTGATATTTCTAATCTATTAGGATCTGTTTCAACAATCTTAATATCATCAATCATCCAATAATAGCATCTAGCAACCCAGCAAAACCTAATATATACCGTAGATTGATTTCCTGCTACACTAGAAATATTAATACTAGTAAATTCTGGATTTGATGATTGTGTATTATTTGAAATCCCACTATTTACTAAATAAGAAGTCCAATTAATAGAATCAGTACTAACATATATAGAAGGAGGTGTGAAGCTTCCGTTTCCTAAATTATTATATCTAAAAAGATGTTCAAATTCTAAACTTACAGCAGGGTATATAGATAAATCTATTGCATTTGTAGTAACTATAGATTCAATATATTGGTAAGTAGATCCAGATGGCTGGCCATTAGCATAATGATTTGCAGAATCAGTGTCGCAGATTAAAAAACCATTATTTGCTGATGTTGATGTAAGTGCATTTGAGCCAGCAGTACCTTGATTACCATTATAATAACCCCAAGTACCATCTGTTGTCCATACCCATGGACAAGTTGCAAAAGCACCAGACATATTTGTAGAACTAGTTGACCATAAGGATGGAAAACCTCCAGAAAAGTCTTCTGACCAAATTGGTGTTAAGGATGAATAATTTATAGAAGATGGTAAAATATTATTAGAAATAGTTGAAATATCAACTATTTCATCTTCTAGACTATTATTTACTTGTTGACTAAAAACAAATAATGATAACATCATAAAAATTATTATGGAGTATATTTTTTGCATACTTTTTCTTTTTATTGGATTAAAACAAATATAATAAAAAAGCCCTATCAAAAAATAGGGCTTTTTTATTATAAAACTTGAATTATCTTATTCTAAGATCACTGATTGTACAGAAACTTTATTTTCATAAGATAATGTGACATTATAAATACCTCTATCAAATTTATTTAAATTAATTGAAGGAGATGTTATTCCATTATGCTCTAAAGAAATAATTTCTTGACCAAGAACATTAGTTATGCTAATCGTACAAGGTTTATTACTTTCTGTAATAATTGAGAACAAACCATTAGTTGGATTAGGATAGATTTTAAAGTCATTATTCTCTCCTCTATCCTCAACACTATTAATTGTTCCAAAATTCATTCTAATAGCCATTTTATCTGTTGCTGTATACCAGGTTCCAAAAGGATTTGAACCAATATCACAACCATTATCTTGAATAAAGCTTGAGGCTGCAGGATTTGTAGCAACAGTAAGTGTAAATGTGTCTGTTGGGTGAGCTCTTCCATGAACAGCTGCCATATATCCTGTGCCTTTTAAAACATAAGTAGGGTTTAATAATGGAATAGTTACCCATGCTCCTATATCCGAAGATGTTAGTAGATATGGGTCAGATTCTGCTAAAAATATACCATTAGTTCCAAAACCTTCATATAATTCAACTGTCATTTCTGCACCTACTACAGAAGCACTTCCAGTATGAAAAGATATTGAAGTTAATAACGCATCATTATAAATATCATAAGAAGTTGCTCCAACCTGACCTCCACAAGATCTTCCTATTCTCCATGCACTTGTACCTAAACCACTACCATCAGAATTCCAATCATAATCAATCCCATAAATAGAATCATTAACAATAGTAGACATTACTACTGTATCTGTTGAAGGAAAAGAATCTGAACTTGCCCACATGGATATATTATGAATACCCAATATTGTAGGAGAAAAAGAATTTGATGTAGCTAAAGTATCCATTAAACCTGAATTAAGTGTTATTGGATTTGACATATCTGTGAATAAAACAGTACCGATATCATCAGCAACTTGAGCATTTAATCTAAGATTATTTTGTGTATTAGCTCCAATATTTCTAATAACTGCTTCAAATCTATACGGATTTCCCATAGCTTGTGCTAAAGGATTAAATGTATAATTACAACCAAGATCGCCAGTTATCTGATATCCTAGCCACCAACCTCCAAAGACTTCATCTTGACAAATTAACAAGTTTGCTGGAGTTTGCATTAATTGAATATCATCAATACACCAAAAATAATAACCATAGTAGTTATTATACAAAACTGTACCATCATATATAAATTGAATACGCACATCAGTTTGACCTGCAATATTAGATGGCAAGTTTAACATAACCTGATAATCTGGAGCTGTAGCTTCATTAACAGCAATATCTGGATGAACTTCCATAGTATCCGTAAAGGTAATACCACCGTCAAGACTAAATGCAACTCTTGCAATTCCAGTATATTCTCTATAAAAACTATTAAATAGAAGAGATACTGCTGGATATAATGAACAGTCAATAGATCCAGTAGTTAATAACCCTACATGACCACTTGGGTTTGAAGGATACATACCTGTACCTGGATTTCCAGCTACACCATTATTATCATAATAATCTGAATCAAATATCATAAAGCCATTTTGTGCAGTTGGAGATTGAATAGGACCTTGATTTGCACCATAAGCACCTTGAGTACCAACTGTAGAATTAGGAGAAGTTGAAGGTCCTCTATAAGCCCATGGTACCGGGGAGTTTGTCCAAGATGTTGGAATACCATTAGAAAAATCTTCTGACCAAAAAGGCGCAACAGATTTAGGTACTTTTATATTAGAAGTATATACTTTATTATTCTTTGAACTTAAAATATGGTCAATACTAATTTGACCAATAGATAGTTGGGATATTAATATAGCACATACAATTGTGTAAATTTTTTTCATAGTAATAGATTTTTTTAATACACAAAAATACAAAATCTAATCAATACAAAATCTATGAGATTTTTAAATATCTATTCATATAAAATATGAATATAACTTATCAAAATTAAATATAATTTAAAATATAGAAAAATTAGTTTTTTAAAAAACTAGAAAAGCGCAGCCAAAGCTGCGCTTTTCATAATTAAATATTGACTATTCTATTACTAATTTCTGAGTATATGAATTGTATTCGCTATCAAATTCAATAGTATATACACCAGCTTTAAGATTTGATAAATCAATTATTCTATTTGTCATACTTCCTACACTACCATTATAAGCAATTTGACCAATAATATTTCTAACTGTAAATTTAGAATTATTATTATTTTTATTGTCAATTGTAAAGATACCATTAGATGGGTTTGGATATATACTAAAACCTGATTTTAAATCATCATTAACAGAACTTATATAACCAAAATTCATTCTAATTGCTAAAGCATCAGAAGAAGTATACCAGTATCCAAAACCTTGTGTACCAATATCACAACCATTATCTTGTATATAACTTGATGTATTAATATTACTTGTTGAACTTATTAAAGAAGTATCAGTTGGGTGTTGAGTTCCACGAACAGCTGCCATATATCCTGTGCCAGCAAATAATGGATATGGATTTAATAACGGAACTGTAACCCAAGAGCCAATATCTTGAGGTTGTAGAGTATATACGTCTGACTCATCTAGATAAATTTGACCTGTAGCCTCATACACTTCAACTGTTAACTTAGATCCAGGAACTGATGATGATGAAACATGAAATGATATTGAAGTTAATGTGGCATTTTCATAAATATCAAATACGTTAGCTAAAACTTGTCCACCACAACTTCTTCCACAATAATATCCACCTGCCAAATTTGAGCCAGTACCATCCCAATCATAATCAACTCCATAAACTGAATCTGTAACAATTGAACTCATTATCATAGTATCTGTAGTAGGAAAAGAATCTGAAGTCGACCAAAATGTAAAATTATGAATTCCCATGCTAGAAGGTGAAAAATTAGATGTTGTTGCAGTAGTATCATTTTGTGGATTTGGAGCTCCTAATAAAGTTGATGGAGAGGAAGAAAAAGAAGCTACATTACCGTTAGGCTCTTCAACATCTACATGTAAAGTAACATTGTTTTGTGTATTAACTCCAGTATTTGATAAAACAGCTTCCATTCTATATGGGTTAGCTAATGCTTGAGCCATAGGATACAGAGTATAATCAACTCCAAGATCTCCAGTAGATTGATAACCTACCCACCAACCACCAAATGTTTCATCATTACACTCTAATCCATTATCAGGAACTTCTTCTATAGAAACATCATCAACATTCCAATACCAACCCCAATAATCATTATCATCATAATAAAACTGAACTAAAACTTGTGATTGATTTCCTGCAATTGATGAGATATTATAAGTACTTACATGTGGATTATCAGAATCTTGATTTGGAGTACTATAGGTTGTTGCATTAGAAATTTCAAAATCAGTCCAAGTAGCTCCATTATCTCCAGAAACTCTTACGCCTCTAGTATCATTCCACCATCTAAAACTATGCTGAAAAGTTAACTGAACATTTGCATAACCAGTTAAATCAATAGGTTGAACATTTGTAAACTCAGCAACTATAGGTGTTCCATTTTGATCACCAGTTGGTCCTGCATCAGAATTTATAATCATATAACCATTACTAGCAGTTGTACTATTAAAAGTAGCTAAAGAAGCTGGTAAATTTGTGACACATTGAGATTGAACATCTACATTTGTTGTCCAGTTCCAATCAAGTGGAGGAAGACTAGTATTAGTGAAAACCCAAGTTGAAGCATCAGAACAATCATCTGACCATAGCGGAGCTGGAGGTGTTACTAATGATTGATTATTATTTACAATTGGATTAATATTTGAGACCATCTTTGTATTCGTAATTTTAGAAGACATTGGTGCTTTTTGCTGTGCAATAGATACATTAATAGTAAATAAAGCAAGTATTGGAAGTAAAATTCTTTTCATAATTTTTTTATATTAAAATAGTAATTAGTGCTACAAATATAATCTAAAAATTATACTTATAAATATATTTTGAACTTAGTAATTACCAGTCTCACTATTTTTCATAATCAGACATAGGAGGACAAGAACAAATTAAATTTCTATCTCCAAAAGCATCATTCACTCTCCTCACTGTAGGCCAAAACTTTTTCACTTTTAACCATTCTAAAGGAAATACTGCTTTCTCTCTTGAATAAGGGAAATCCCAATTATCATTTAAAGCTAAATTCATTGTATGAGGTGCATTCTTGAGAACGTTATTTATAGGATCTACCTCTTTATTGATAATTTGATTAATTTCATTTTTAATACCTATAAGTGCGTCACAAAACCTATCTAATTCTTCAATACTTTCACTTTCAGTAGGTTCAATCATTACAGTATTTACTACTGGAAAAGATACTGTAGGAGCGTGAAAACTATAATCCATAAGTCTTTTTGAAATATCAACAACCTCAATACCATGTTGTTTAAATAATCTAAAATCAATAATCATTTCATGACCAACTCTGTTCTGATCTCCACAATAAAGCACTTCATAATTATCTGCTAGACGCTCTTTTATATAATTAGCATTTAATATTGCAATCTCAGTAGATTTTTTTAAACCTTCAGCTCCTAACATTTTAATATAAGCGTATGATATTGTAAGTGCTAATGCACTTCCCCAGGGAGCAGATGAAATTGACATTCCATTTTCGCCACCCATAGAAATCATAGAATTATTAGGAAGGAAATCTTTTAAATGTTCTACAACACCAATAGGACCTACTCCAGGGCCTCCTCCTCCATGAGGAATTGCAAATGTCTTATGTAAATTAAGGTGACATACATCCGCACCTATTATAGCTGGATTTGTAAGTCCAACTTGAGCATTCATATTTGCCCCATCCATATAAACCTGACCTCCATGATCATGTATGATTGATGTTATTTCTATTATACGCTCTTCAAAAACTCCATGAGTAGAAGGATATGTAATCATTAATGCTGCTAATTTATCCTTATACTCAATAGCTTTTTCTTTAAGAACATCTACATTAATATTTCCTTTTTCATCACAAGGAGTAACAACTACTTCCATTCCAGCCATTACTGCAGATGCCGGATTAGTTCCATGTGCTGAAGAAGGGATTAAGCATATATTTCTATTAAAATCTCCTCTACTAGCATGGTAAGCTCTAATTACCATTAAGCCAGCATACTCACCTTGAGCTCCAGAATTTGGTTGAAGGCTCATGCCATCAAAACCAGTAATCTCACACAGCATACTTTCTAATTCTCTAAAAATAGTCTGATAACCTTTTGTTTGCTCTACAGGAGCAAAAGGATGAATATTATTAAATTCTGGCCAACTTAAACAGAAAAGTTCAGATGCAGCATTTAATTTCATTGTACAAGAACCTAAAGGAATCATAGAATTAGTTAATGAAAAATCTTTATTCTCAAGGCTCTTTATATATCGCATCATATCAGTCTCTGAGTGATATTTATTAAAGATTCTATGTTGCATAAATACAGATTTTCTAATCAAATGATCTTCTAAATTGAGACACTGATTATTTAGAGAAAGCACTTCATTAATCAAATTCTCGGAATCTTTATGTCCAGAACTTAAAGCAAATATTTGTAAAATATCTTTAATTGTTTCTATATCATCTTTTTCATCAATACTAATAGAAACATAGTTACTAGCAATAATATTAAAATTAACTTTTTTAGCATTAGATTGAAAAATTATATTTTCTAAATTTACATTACCCAATTTAATTTTAATTGTATCAAAAAAGTTTTTATTTATCTGATGATATCCTAGCTGCTTTAATCCTTCTGAAAGGATAGAGGTGAGATTATGGATCTCAGATGCAATTCCTTTAATACCTTCAGGACCATGATAGACGCCATACATTCCAGCCATCGTAGCTAATAAAGCTTGAGCTGTACAAATGTTTGAAGTAGCTTTTTCTCTTTTAATATGTTGCTCTCTGGTTTGGAGAGCCATACGTAATGCTTCGTTCCCATCAAGGTCTTGACTAACACCAATAATTCTTCCTGGAATATTTCTTTTATATTTTTCTAATGTTGCAAAATAGGCTGCATGGGGACCCCCATAACCCAATGGAATTCCAAACCTTTGAGTTGTTCCAACAACAACATCTACCCCCCATTCACCTGGTGGTATCAATAATGTTAAGCTTAATAAATCTGCAGCCACAACAATTGCAATTTGTTTTTCTTTTAACTTCTTTGTAAGATCAATATAATTAAACACCTCACCATATTTTCCAGGATATTGAAATAAAACACCAAAGTATGATTCATTAAAATTATTGTCTAAATGATTACCAATAATGATTTCAATACCTAAAGGTTCAGATCTAGTTTTTAAAATATCAATTGTTTGAGGTAGACATAGTTCTGAAACAAAAAACTTATTTACCTCCTCTTTCTTTTGATTACGACTTCTTGCATTATAGAGCATAATCATTGCTTCCGCTGCTGATGTCCCTTCATCTAATAAAGATGCATTTGCTAAATCCATGGCTGTTAGATCACTTACCATAGTTTGAAAATTTAATAGAGCCTCTAACCTACCTTGAGAAATTTCTGCTTGATACGGAGTATATGATGTATACCATCCTGGGTTTTCTAAAATATTTCGTTGAATAACTCCAGGAAGAACCGTATTATAATATCCCATACCAATGTAAGAACGATAGCAACTATTTTTTGAAGCTAACATTTTCATGTGTTCAATAAATCTATTCTCAGGTAAAGGATCAGGTAAATCCATTATATTATTTAACTGAATATGTGCAGGTATAGTTTGATTAATTAATTCCTCAATTGTCTCAACTCCAACAGTATTCAGCATTGTATTGATTTCAAATTTTCTGGGCCCAATATGTCTATCGGAAAAAGTATATTTTTTCATCTAAAATAATTTAAGCGCAAAAGTAATAAATGTAAATATATTTAAGCATAATGAAAATCTAAAAAAAAACGATTATTTTATAAAAAGAAAATCTAAATTGTCACAAGTAAAAAAGTGTATTTTTGCAAAAAAAAAAAATGACATTTTCTAAACTCGGACTAAATAAAAATCTTCAAAAAGCCATCAAAGATTTAGGATTTGTTGAACCTACACCTATACAAAAAGATACCATTCCGTATCTTATTAATGAAAATAAAGATCTAATAGCTCTTGCTCAAACGGGAACAGGAAAAACTGCTGCATTTGGATTACCCATAATTGAAAAGATTGAAATCAACAGAAAAATACCCCAATCTATTATATTATGTCCTACCAGAGAATTGTGTTTGCAAATAACAAAAGACATGGATTCTTATGCTAAATATATTAAAGGATTAAAAATAACAGCTGTTTACGGTGGAGCAAATATTCAAACACAGATAAGAGCTTTAACATCAGGGACACAAATAGTTGTTGGTACTCCTGGACGAGTAATTGATTTAATCAAAAGAAAGAAACTTAAACTAAATGATATAGAAACTGTAGTTTTAGATGAAGCAGATGAAATGCTTAATATGGGATTTAAAGAAGATTTAGACACTATACTAGCTGAGACACCTGAAGAAAAACAAACACTATTATTCTCAGCTACAATGCCAAAAGAAGTGATGAGAATTACAAAAAACTATATGTTTAG
>JABGXK010000130.1 GCA_018675825.1 Flavobacteriales bacterium
AATAAAAATTAGTGTAGAAAGAAAAATTAAGATAGAAATAGGGTCTTTAAATACCATCTCTAATGCCCCCATAATTGACCATTCAATCTCAACCAAGTCAGTCGTCATTCTTGCTGTTAGATCGCCTCTTCTTTTTGAGCCAATAAATGAAAGAGGTAAAGACATTATTTTTCTCTGAAGATCTATTCTAATATCATGAATTATTCCATTACGAATAGGAGTTAAAAAGAATAATGCTTGATATCTAAAGAGATTTTTTAGAAAAAACATGATTAAAACTAAAATACAGATGAACATTAAAGCTTCTATTTTACCATTACTTTCAACTGTTTTTGTAATAAAAGAATAAAAATGCTCTTTTATAGAACTTGCATTAAATGTGAGTTGTGTAGATTGATAAACTTTTTCTTGAGTTCCAAATAATATTCCTAAAAATGGAATAACCATTGTTAGTGAAAACAAAGAGAAGAGAACACTAAGTATATTTGAAGTTATATTTAAAAGAACATAAGAACTATAAGGTTTTATGTATCTTAATATTTTTAGAAAATAACGCATAATGCAAAGATATGAAAGGATTGTTTACTTTTGCTAACATATGGAATCAACAAGACAAAAAAAAGTTGCACGTTTAGTTTTAAAGGAATTATCTCAGATTTTTAATAAGGAGTCAAACAATATTTTAGGACGAATCATGATCAGTGTAACTGCAGTAAGAATTTCTCCAGATTTAGCATATGCCAATGTGTATTTAAGTATTTTTCCTGTAAAAGACCCAATTGATGCTCTTAATAAAATTAAAAAGCAAAGTTCTTTAGTAAGAAAGAAACTTGGAATTATTGTAAGAAATCAACTTAGAATAGTTCCAGAATTAAATTTTTTTATTGATGATTCTGCTGACTACGCAGAAGAGATAAATCTTTTATTAAAAAAATAGAAGTAGATGAATCTGCCTTTTTTTATTGCGAAACGTTATGGTGATATTAGCTTATTTTCTATAGTTTATAAGCTTGGAATTATCATTGTTATAGCGGCCTTAATACTAATCCTGTCAGTTTTTAATGAATATTCCATTATGGATATTGTTGAAAGTATATATTCTAAAGTTGGATTATCTTCCTCATTTTCGAGCTTAGATAATCCTGAAGGAGTTCTAAGTTTAAGAGAGCTATCTCTTAAGCTTTTCCGTTATTCTCTTGCCTTTTGTCTTCTATTTATTCAGGTTTTCTTTCTAGTTTCATTAATATTACTTCTTTATAAAATTATTTTTTTTGAAATAAAAAAGATAATTGAAAAAGGCTATGTTGGCTTAGTATCTATGGTCTCTCAGTTTGGAATAGCTGTTGGAACTGCTGCTTTAATATTAATCTTGTCAGTTTTTAATGGTTTTGAAGACCTTGTATTAAACATGTATAATGTTTTTGATCCTCATCTAAAAGTTACAAGTCATGAGGGTAAAAACTTTGGTCAAGATAAATGTTTAGAGATTATCACTACACAAAATGGAATCAATGTAATTTCTTCTGTTTTGGAAGAGAAAGTGTTATTAGAATATGATAATCGGCAATATATAGCAACAATTAAAGGAGTTGATCAAAACTATAATAGATTAATAAATTTTGACTCCATCTTAGTTACAGGAAACTATATAAGTGGTTATTCAGATGATCAAGTTGCAGTTGTTGGAAGGGGCATTGCATATTATTTATCTATGAATATTGGTTCTGTATTTGATAAGCTTACAGTATACTTACCTAATAGAGAGGCTAATAATTTGTTAAAGATTGATGGCGCATTTAAAAGATCATCATTATTACCAGTAGGTGTTTTTGGAGTTCAACAAGAAATTGATTCAAAGTATATAGTTACACCAATTACTTTTGTTCAGAATTTAATTAACAAAAGTAATACCGTCTCAGCATTTGAAATTAAACTAGATGATACAGCAGACATGTTTAAGATTCAAAGATCTTTAAGTAATAAATTGGGAAAAAATTACATCGTTACTAATAGATTTGAACAACAAGAGTTTTTATATAAAATTCTCAGTACAGAAAAATTAGTTGTTTTCTTAATATTACTTTTTATCATTATTATCTCATCATTTAATATACTTGGTTCTTTAACTATTCTAATTATTGATAAAAAAAATGATATTAGAAGTTTAGTTAACTTAGGTCTTAGCAACAATGAACTTAAAAATATTTTCTTTTATAAAAGCATTTTAGGAGTTTTTTCAGGAAGTTTAATAGGCCTTCTTATTGGTTCTTTTATAGCTTTTTTACAACAAAAATTTGGATTTATAACAATGGGAGAGGGTAGTTTTGTTATTGATTCTTATCCAGTAATTATTTTATTTAAAGATATGATGACTGTTGAGCTAGTAGTTATATTGATTGGTTTATTAGCATCATGGTTGCCTTCCAGAATCATTATAAATAAATATTTAAGTAACTAGTATTTGATAAACTTTTCTTGTACTTCTTTTAGAATTTTTAAAACCTCATCCTCTGAACTTGAGGTAACCATTCTTGTTCTATATTCTTTAAAGTTTGGTATAGCTTTAAAGTAACTACTATAATGTCTTTTCATCTCAGCAATACCTACTCTTTCACCTTTCCAGGTAATGGAATGTTTAAGGTGTTGTTTACATACTCTTACTCTTTCCTGAATATTAGGTTTTTCTAAAAATGTATTTGTCTTAAGGAAGTGTTTAATTTCATTAAAAATCCAAGGGTAGCCAATTGCCCCTCTACCAATCATTACTCCATCTACACCATATCTATCTCTTACTTGTTTTACTTTTTCAGGAGTATCAACATCTCCATTTCCAAATACTGGTATTCTCATCTTAGGGTTATTCTTTACTTCACCAATTAGCGTCCAATCTGCTTCTCCCTTATACATTTGTTTTCTTGTTCTACCATGAATTGAGATTGCTTGAATCCCAACATCTTGTAATCTCTCAGCTACCTCAACTATATATTTAGAATCTTCATCCCAACCTAATCTTGTTTTTACTGTTACAGGTATTTTTGTTGATTGTACGATTTCTTTAGTCATAGTAATCATTTTTGGAATATCTTTTAGAATTCCAGCTCCAGCTCCTTTATTTGCAACTTTTTTGACTGGACATCCATAATTGATATCAATAAATTCTGGGTTTTCTCTAGCACATATTTCAGTTGCTTGACGCATTGAGGAAATTTCATTTCCAAATATTTGAATTCCAATAGGTCTTTCAAAATCATAGATGTCCAGTTTCTGTGTACTTTTTAATGCATCTCTAATTAAACCTTCGGAAGAAATAAACTCAGTATACATTACGTCAGCACCATTTTCCTTACAAAGAGCTCTAAATGGCGGGTCGCTAACATCTTCCATTGGAGCTAATAGGAGGGGGAATTCTCCTATATCAATATTTCCTATCTTTACACCCATAATATCTGCTAAAATAATAATATTGACTTTAAAGGGCTATTTTTCAAATACACATCTATTATCAAAATTTTTCTTATTATTTGGTTTGATTATTATTTCTTATATAATTCATACTTTACTTGCCATTTTTACCGTTTATTTATCATTTGAAGATGGAGTTAATCTTTGCTTTCCTCCATATGATCTTTCTTCAGTTGTATCTGTTAATGTTGCAAAGATCATACAGTTTTTAGGATCAATTGGATTTTTCATAACACCAATACTGATATATGGATATTTAGTGAATTTTGAGTTTAATTTTAAAAAATCAATTAGTAGACAATCAATATTAATTGTTTTGGTAATCATGGTTTTAATTACCCCACTAGTATCATTTTTATTAGAGTGGAATATGGCAATTAATGTTCCTGATTGGATATCAGAATATGACAAGAAATCTGATGATATAGTTTTAGCATTTTTGAAAATGAATAATTACTGGGATTTAGTATTTAATATAATAATTTTGGCAATTATACCAGCTATTGGTGAAGAGCTTTTATTTAGGGGTTTATTACAACAATCTTTAATTAAAAAGATAGGTGATATTCATATTGCAATTTTTATTACAGCTTTGATTTTTAGTGCTTTTCATCTACATTTTAGTGGACTATTTCCTAGAATTTTATTAGGACTAGTTTTGGGATACCTTTTTTATTGGAGTAAATCTTTATGGATACCTATTATTGCTCATTTTTTAAATAATGCAATGTTTGTTGTTGTATCATATCCAAATTTTAAATCTTTTAATTTTATTCAAAATGATCAACATTTAGATTCATCCATTGTTAATGATACTAGCATTTATCTTGCTTTTTTTAGTTTTATATCCGTTATGTTATTAATGTTTCTTTTTTATAAAAATTCAAGAATAAAAAAAGATTAACAAATTTGTTAATCTTTTTTACTAGTTATATTTTATTGATTTTAGTATTCTCCTTTTATTGTAGAATAATTAATTTTTAATGCGTTAGCTTTTCTTAATTCTTGTTTAACGTCAGTTATAATTCCCATTTTTACAGTCTCATCAGCTTTAATTGAAGTAGTCATATAAGGAACTTCTTTTTCATCCTTAGCTTCTCTTTCTGTTGCAATGAACTCTTGAATTTCACCTACATTTGCAAATGCATCATTTAATTGTATTCTAGAAGCAGTTCCATATGAAGCTTGCATTCTCTTAACAGGCGATCCAATATAAATATAGCTAACTAGAGATTTTTTTTCCAATTTCTTAATTTCAGTTGCCTTAGGAGTTTGTATTGATACAAATAGTGTAGTTTCTCTCATGACTGTGGTAACCATAAAAAAGAATAAAAGCATAAAAACAATATCTGGCAAAGATGCTGTAGATATGGCAGGCATACCTTTTCCTCCGTCTTTTTTAAATTTACTCATTATGAATTTCCTCCGATATTTTTTGGTTCAGCCTCAGATATTTTCTGTGGGTACATTGTTCTAATTTCTTTTTTCTCTGTTTTATTTAGATCTATATATCTTTCTCCAAACATATTAAGAGCTGAGTTGTTTCTTAATTCATTATATGCTGCGGCTAATTCATTTTGCACTCTTATATACATCTTGTATGAAGTTCCTCTATCATTTTGTAAGGAGATTATAGCTTTTTCAGGGTTTTCAGAAAGATTTTCTCTTACCCCATTGTTGTCAATGAATTTTTTAGCGCCTTCTTTTAGTTGAGATATATCCATTAATTCTCCTTCAACTAACAGTTGGTTACTAGAGTTAATAAGAACAACATAAATATTTCTTGCGTTTATTTGAGAATCATCTTCTGGCTGATCTTCATCAGGCATTGGCGGAAGCTTTCTAGCTATACCAGTATCTATATCCATAGTTGTAGTAACAAGAAAGAAGATTAATAGCAGGAATGCAATATCTGCCATAGATCCAGCATTGATTTCTGGTAACCCTCTTCTTTTGCTAGCCATTATTTGCTTAATACTTTTGAGATTTCAGCATATATTACAGAACCTATAGCTGCTGCTGCTAATATGTAAAACATAATTATTCCCATACCAACAGCTACTACTTGCTTCACGCTCATTTTGTATTTTAAAGATTCAGCAAGTGTTTCCTCATAAACATCATAATGCAATTTTCTAGATATGAAATATGATGCAACACCTATAACTATTACTGCTAAAATTTGAAAAAGAGTTTTTTTGGCATTTTTAGGGTTAGAAATCATGTTTATAATAGCATATACAAGTATAATTATGATAGCAACACCTAACATAGCCCAGAAAAGATAAATTCCTACATCAATTATATCCATATTTATTTGTTTTTAACTAGTAAGTCAATTAATGCGATAGATGCATCTTCCATTGAATTGGTAATTGAATCAATTTTAGCAATTAAGTAATTATAAAAAACTTGAAGGATCATAGCTACTATTAATCCAAAAACCGTTGTTAATAATGCAACCTTAATACCACCAGCTACAAGTGATGGAGAAATATCTCCTGCTGCCTCAATAGCATCAAATGCTCCGATCATACCAATTACAGTACCCATAAATCCTAGCATTGGAGCTAGAGCAATAAATAATGAAATCCATGATAATCCTTTTTCTAATAAACCCATTTGAACGCTTCCATATGAAATAATAGATTTCTCAACCATATCTATTCCTTCGTTTGATCTATCTAATCCCTGATAAAATATTGATGCTACAGGTCCCTTTGTATTCCTACATACTTCTTTTGCAGCATCTACTCCGCCATTTTGCATAGCATTTTCTACATTAAGTAGTAGTTTATCTGTATTTGTAGTTGCAAGATTTAGATATATGATTCTTTCAATACATAGGGCTAATCCTAAAATTAAACAAATAAGAACAATACCCATAAATCCAGGGCCTCCTTGAATAAATTTTTCTTTAATAATTTGATGGAATGATTGAGACTCAGTTTGAGTGTCTTCATTTGTAGCATAGTTATCTAAACTTTTAATCGACTCAACTGTATCTACGCTTGATGTATCTAATATACTGTCTGATTGGGCATTAGTAGTATAGTTTCCTATAAATAATAAGCTAAATAAAGTAATTAGTAAAATTATATTTTTCATTTTCTTTTTTGTTTAATTTAAGATCCGCAAATTTATAAAAATATTATAAAGCTTCTAAATATAGCTTGTTAACTTTTCTCCAATTAATTACATTAAAGAATGAATTAATATAGTCAGGCCGTTTGTTTTGATAATTTAGATAGTAAGCATGCTCCCATACATCAAGACACAGAATAGGTTTTCCGCCACAACCTTCTTGCATTAATGGGTTGTCTTGGTTGGCTGTTGAACAAATCGACAATTCTCCATTATTAACACATAGCCATGCCCATCCAGATCCAAATCTAGTTGCAGCAGCTTTTGAAAATTCAGCTTTAAATTTCTCAAAATCACCATATTTTCTTACAATAGCACTTCCAACTTCATTCGTTGGTTCTCCACCACCATTTGGAGTCATAATCTGCCAAAAAAGTTGGTGATTATAAAACCCACCACCATTATTTCTAACTGCCCCACTAAGTCCTTCCGATTTACATATCTCTTCAATAGTTTTACCTTCGAGTTCTGTTCCTTCTATAGCGTTATTTAGATTGTTTGTATATCCATTATGATGCTTTGAATGGTGGATTTCCATAGTTTTTGCATCAATATTTGGTTCTAACGCATTATATGCATATTCTAGTTCTGGTAATTCGAATTTCATGATATTTTTTTATTAAATTAATATTTGCCATGCTTCCATTGCTTTTCCCTTGGCAATTAGTTTTTTTGCTAAAGTATGTTTTTCTTCTCTTTTTAAAGGTATTGTATTATCATTTTTTTTATTTGGAATAGATTCAATAGATGCTAGTATTGCAAGGTCACTTCCAGAAAGTATATTACTCGTTAAAATATCTTTAGGTAAATTATCAATTCCAATTCCAATTCTTGATATAGGTTTAATTATTTTATAAATACTATTTTCATTTGTTTTACCATACCAATTAGAACCTAATCTTGAGACTATATCTAATTTTAAAGGATCAATATTTCCTTGTTCATCTAAAATATTTCCATTAATATGGATTTTTAAAACTTCACAGATAATAAGGTTTCCTGAGCCTCCATGATCTCCTAATTCAGTTATTGTATTTACTCTACATTCAAAATTCACAGGAGATTCTTTTATAAGATAAGGCTGGATACATGTTGCTTTTATTTTACTAAAACCTGCTTTTTTAAACTCATCTTCATCTGCAGAGTAGCCACTTGATGCTAATGATACTTGTTGAGCAATATTCTGATTTACCAATGCTATTACACATTCTTTGACTTGAGTAATATTGTTAAGAGTATCTTTTCGTGTGTTATCTCTAACTCTATTAACTGGAGAAAAAATTAAAATTGGAGGCTTAATAGAGAAAACATTAAAAAAAGAAAAAGGGCTTAAATTGCTATTTCCCTCTTTATCAACAGTGCTTACTAATGCAATAGGACGTGGAGTTATTGAAGAGGTTAAATATTGATACAGTTCTTTGGTGCTAATTGAATTTACATCTATTTCTTTCATATTTTAGATAGTTGAATAGTTAGAATTATTTGCAATAATTTTATTAGATATTTTCCCTAATCCATCAATTTCCATCTCGACAAGGTCTCCTTCTTTTAACCATCTTTCTTTATAATTAGGATTTGTAAGTTTCTGAGTTCCGTTTAATTCTAAAAAACATCCTGTGCCAACAGTTCCAGATCCAATAACATCCCCTGGATATAATGTAACTCCATATGAAGCTCTTTCAATGATTTGTCCAAATGTCCAATTCATATCTTTACTGTTACCTTCAGATAATAATTCTCCATTTACAGAACAGGACATTTTAAGATTATATCTATTGCCTTTGTTTTCTTTTCCTTTAATTAAATTTTCTAATATTTCATCTGGAGTTACAAGAAAAGGTCCTAGTACGGATGCAAAATCCTTTCCTTTGGCTGGGCCTAAATTTAATTTCATTTCTTTAATCTGAAGATCTCTAGCGCTTATATCATTTAGGATCATATATCCAGCAATATATTCATCAGCATCATTAGCTAATATATTTGAACCTTTTTTACCAATAAGAATTGCAATCTCTAGTTCATAATCTAATTTATTAAAGTGACTAGGCATACATACGACATCTTCATTTGGACCATGAATTGAATTATGATTACTAAAATAAAATACTGGAAACTGATCAAACTCTTTAATCATATCAACACCACGGTTTCTTCTTGATGTTTCAACGTGCTGCTTAAAAGCATATGCATCCCTAAATGAGTTTGGCTTAGGAATTGGAGATAAGAGACTTACCTCATCTAATTTGTGTTTGGCTAACTTACCACCACCTACTTCCTTTAATACTTTATCTTTCCATTCGGATATTTGAATAAGCTCAATTAAAGAAATATTACCAAAAGCAGTATTTAAATTTATAATTATATCCTTATCTAATAAACCAATCAACTCTTGATTACTATTAGGTATTTTATATGTGCTTAATATCATATACATGCAAAGCTAATATTTTTAATTTTGTGTAATAAAATTACTTTGCTTTTGTTTTTCTTTAGATATATTATATTTGTATAAATAAAAAATTATGCCTAGATATCATAAGTTAGGGAAAATACCTCATAAAAGACATACGGTTTTTCGAAAAAAAGATGGAAGTATTCATCATGAAGAATTATTTGGAACTATAGGTTTTGATGGTATGTCTTCCTTATTATATCATTTACATCGTCCAACTCAAGTAAAATCTATTAAACCTGCTTATTCTGTTGAACCAGAGATTGCTGTTGAGAAAAATTTAAAAGCATATTTAATGAAGGGTTTTGATATACCTAAAGTTTCAGATCATTTAGAGAGTAGAATATCACTAATGCTTAATAATGATTTAAATATATCCCTCTCTTCACCAACTAACTTAGAAGAAGATTATTTTTATAAAAATACTGATGGTGATGAGGTGATTTTTGTGCATAAAGGATCTGGTATTTTAAGAAGCTTTGTAGGGAATCTAAAGTTTTTTCCGGGAGATTATCTAGTGATTCCAAGAGGCATGATCTATTCATTGAAATTTGAAGAGGGTGATAATAGATTGTTTATTGTAGAATCATATACTCCTGTATATACACCAAAAAGATATAGAAATTATTTTGGTCAAATGCTTGAAAATTCACCTTACTGTGAAAGAGATATTAGAGTTCCTGAAGAATTAGAAACTCATGATGAGCTTGGTGAATTTGTTATTAAAATTAAGAAAGAGCATATGATTCATGAATATACATACACTTCTCATCCTTTTGATGTAGTTGGTTTTGATGGTTATAATTATCCATATGCTTTTTCTATTCATGATTTTGAGCCAATTACTGGGAGGATTCATCAACCCCCTCCAGTTCATCAAACTTTTGAGACATCAAGGTTTGTAATTTGTTCATTTTGTCCAAGGATGTATGATTATCATCCAGAATCAATTCCAGCTCCTTATAATCATTCTAATATTGATTCAGATGAGGTTTTGTATTATGTAGCTGGAGATTTTATGAGTAGAAATCATGTTGACCAAGGTTTTATCTCATTACATCCAGCTGGAATTCCACATGGCCCGCACCCTGGAGCAGCAGAAAGAAGTATAGGAAAAAAACAAACTGATGAGTTAGCTGTAGTGGTTGATACCTTTGCGCCTCTAAAACTTACTAAAGCTGCAATTGAATTGTCAGACGGTAAATATCATAAATCTTGGATATAATAAAATGAGAGAAGATCTAAATACAATTAATAACATCACTTATAATTTAGAAAAGATATTTCCGGATGCCCAGGATTTTCTTCCATTATTAGGTACAGATTATATTGAGTTCTATGTTGGGAATGCAAAGCAAGCTGCAATGTATTATAAGACAGCGTTAGGTTTTCAGTCGTTAGCTTATTCGGGATTAGAAACAGGAATTAGAGATAAAACTTCTTATGTAGTTATTCAAGATAAGATACGTTTAGTTTTCACATCCCCTATGGATAATAATAATACTGAGATTACAGATCATATCATAAAACATGGCGATGGGGTTAAGGTAATTGCGCTATGGGTTGATGATGCTAAAAGCGCTTGGAAAGAAACAACAAGTAGGGGTGCTGAATCATATTTAGAACCAATTGAAGTTGAAGATGAATTTGGTAAAGTTGTAAAATCAGGTATTAAGATATATGGCGACACTGTACATGTTTTTGTGGAGCGAAAAAATTATAATGGAGTTTTCTTACCAGGATTTCAAAAATGGAAATCAAAATATAATCCTAAAGATTGTGGTTTAAAATATATAGACCACATGGTTGCTAATGTAGGATGGGGAGAAATGAATAAGTGGGAAAAATTCTATAATGAAACAATGGGATTTGCTAACCTCATAACATTCGATGATAAAGATATATCTACTCAATATACTGCTCTTATGAGTAAAGTTATGACTAATGGAAATGGTAGAGTAAAGTTTCCAATTAATGAGCCGGCCGATGGTCTCAAAAAATCTCAAATTGAAGAATATCTAGATTTTTATAATGGTCCTGGATGCCAGCATATTGCAGTAGCTACTAATGATATTGTTAAAACAGTTACTGAGATGAAAGAAAGAGGAGTTGATTTTTTAATTATCCCAAATTCTTATTATGACACTGTGGGCGATAGAGTTGGAGAGATTATTGAGGATATGAAAGTTTTAAAAGAGCATGGTATTCTTGTAGATAGAGATGATGAAGGTTATTTACTTCAAATTTTCACTAAACCTTTCACAGATCGCCCAACATTATTTTTTGAAATAATTCAAAGAAGAGGAGCTCAATCTTTTGGTAAAGGAAATTTCAAAGCTTTATTTGAATGTATAGAAGCAGAACAAGCAAGAAGAGGAACGTTATAAAAACAATAAAAAAATGACACATTTAAAAAAAGGAGATACCGCACCAGTGATTGTTTCTGTTAATCAAAATGGAGAAGCTGTTAGTTTAGCTAACTTCAAAGGCAAGAAAATTATACTTTATTTTTATCCTAAAGATATGACGCCAGGGTGTACCATGCAATCATGTAACTTAAGAGATAATTATGATAAATTAATTGAATCTGGTTATGTTGTTTTAGGCTGTTCAGCTGATAGTCCTGCAAGACATTTGAAATTTATAGAAAAGCATAATCTTCCTTTTGATTTAATATCTGATGAGAAAAAAGAAGTTTTAAATAACTATGGTGTTTGGGGGTTAAAGAAATTTATGGGAAAAGAATATCATGGTATTAACAGAACTACTTTTATTATTGATGAAGATGGTATAATTGAAGAGGTTATTACAAAGGTTAAGACAAAAGAACATACAATGCAAATCTTGGAAAAAAATTAAAAAAGAATCCTAAAAACCTCTTCTATTTTTCCAAATTTCTGTATTTCTATATTAAATTTAGCTCCGCTTAATTTATTATATTTTGAAATAATAATTTTTTTGTAACCTAATTTTTCAGCTTCCTTGATTCTGTTTTCTATTCTATTAACTGCTCTAATTTCACCTGAAAGCCCAATTTCACCAGCAAAGCATACAAGCGTGTCTAATGAGATGTCTTGATCTGAAGAAAGTATAGAGCAAACTACAGCTAAATCAATCGCAGTATCATTAATTTTTATTCCACCAGTGATATTTAGAAAGACATCTTTAGCTCCAAGTTTAAAACCACATCTTTTTTCTAATACTGCAAGTAGCATATTCATTCTTTTGGTATCAAAACCTGTAGCTGAACGTTGAGGGTTTCCATAAACAGCAGTACTAACCAGAGATTGAATTTCTACTAATAATGGTCTAGCTCCCTCTATAGTTGCAGCGATTCCAACACCGCTAGTTGGAGTGTCTCTTTCGGATATTAATATTTCTGAAGGGTTGCTTACTTCTCTTAATCCATCCTGACTCATTTCATAGACTCCTAATTCTGATGCAGAGCCAAATCTATTTTTGACTGTTCTTAATATTCTGTATATGTAATTTCGATCACCTTCAAATTGTAAGACAGTATCAACCATATGTTCTAATACTTTTGGACCTGCAATAGCACCATCCTTGTTAATATGTCCAATTAGAAATACTGCAGTTCCTGTTTCTTTGGCATACCTTATTAATTCAGAGGTACATTCTCTAATTTGGGAAACACTTCCTGGAGTAGATTCTAAACTTGCAGTGTGTATTGTTTGAATAGAATCTATCACTAAAATATCTGGCTGGAGTTTTTTTATTTCTTTAAAAATATTGTTAGTTGAGGTTTCAGTTAAAATGAAGCAATGATTAGAATCCTTATTAATTCTCTCTGCTCTCATCTTGATTTGTTTCTCACTTTCTTCACCAGAAACATAAAGTATTTTTTTAGATTTAGAGCTTAAGGAAAATTGTAGTAAAAGTGTAGATTTTCCTATACCAGGATCGCCTCCAAGTAGTATTAAGGAACCAGGTACTATTCCTCCACCAAGAACCCTATTTAGTTCTTTATCATTTGTAATAATTCTTTTTTCATTACTATAGTCAATTTCACTAATTAATTTTGGGTGGTTAACTGTAGAGCTTATATACCCATCTTTTCCGGTTTCTTTTTTGGCAGTATGTTCTTCTACAAAGGTATTCCATTCGCTACATGAAGGGCATTTACCAAGCCATTTAGGTGATTGAATACCGCATTTTTGACAGAAAAAAGCAGTCTTAATTTTTTTAGCCATTATTGATTGTATCTAAAATATTTGTTGTAGAAAATCCTTTTGAGAGTGGTAATATGACTACTTTTCCTCCATATTTAGAAATAAAATCCTTTCCTATTACATCTTCTTTATTATAATCACCACCCTTTGTTATAATATTTGGTTTACTTATTTCTATAATTTTTTGTGGTGTTAGTTCTTCAAAAACAACAACTGCATCAACAAAAAACAATGATGCAATGGTTGCTAACCTGGCTTGTTGTTTTAAAATAGGTCTTGAATTTCCTTTTAATTCTTTAATTGATTTATCAGAATTAACCCCAATGATTAATTTACCACCTAAATCAGCAGATTTAGCTAGAATTTCAATATGCCCTAAATGAATTATATCAAAACAGCCGTTACTAAAAATGATTTTCTCACCATTTTTTTTCCATTTTTCTACTATTTTTTTAATTTCTGAAATAGAATAAATTTTAGACTTTATCTTTTTTAAGTTAGTCATTAATAATTTTTTTGTTAATAAACAACATAAATAGGCCTATAGATCCCATAATTATTGCAACAAAAGTTTGTCCAGTATGTACAATAATTGGATTTAAAATTGCCGGGTTATATTCATCGTATGTCAGAACACTTATAAACCCTTTATCAATATTAAGAGCTACTAATCCAACCATGACAATTACATGATATGAGCCGAAGCCTCCAGGAGTTGGTATCACCATTCCTATGCCACCTATAACAAGTAGAAATAGCGCATCAGAAATACCTAAATGAGATGTTTCAGGTATTGCATATAAACAGATATATGTCATAAGAAAATACATAATCCAAATACTTAAAGTATGAAACCAAAAAGACGCTTTATTTTTTATTTTTTTAATGCTTTTAAATCCTAATTTTAAGCCATCAATAAAATCTAGAAATTTTCTTTTATAAAGAGGTATTTTTTTTCTATTTTTTTTAAAGAAGTATATAAGTAATGATAGGATTACAATAAACCCTAACTTAATTAGATAATGACCATAAACAGGTTCGTCAAATACTGTTATAATAATACTATTACTCCACGAAGCTGATTCTTCTTTAGGAGGTAGATTTTGATATTCACTTATGGAATCTGTAATTTCTCTTGACTTTAGAACGATAGCTAATATAACGCCTACTAAAAGAAAAAAAAGATCAATAACCCTCTCAATAAGTATGGTGCCAAAAAGTTTGTCGACAGGAATATTGTCAGAATTTTTTAACGAGGTACATCTTGATATTTCTCCAGCTCTTGGTATGAATAAGTTTGTAAAATATCCAACAGAAACTGCAGAGATTGCGTTGATTCTACTTGTAGTATGACCTAAAGCATCAATTAGAATAATCCACCTCAAACCCCTGTTTATATAAGCTAAAGCCCCAAAAACCATGGATAATAAAACATAGAAATAATCAACTTTTAGTAAATCTCGTTTTAAACTATCAGGGTTTTTCCCAAAGAAGTAATAAAGGATACAGATCATAAATACAAATGAAAAAATTATTTTTAAAAATCTGAGGACCCTTTCTTTATTCATATTGTAAAACTATAAAATAATGTTATCTATTAGCCTAACTCCTGAAATATTAACAGCAATACATACCGCATATTTTGTGTTTTTTTCAAAAATTATTTTTGGTTTAAGAGTTGTAATATCTACAAAATCAAGGTACTCTACTTCAATCTTTTTAGATTTACTTAAGTTGTTTATTGCATTTTTTTTTAAATCTCGTAATGAAGTTTTTGTATAGTTCTTTTTACATTTTAATAATTGTTGGTATATTTTTGCACTATAAGTTTGATCATTTCTTGAGAGTAGTTTGTTTCTGGAGCTCATAGCCAACCCTTTTTTATCTCTTATAGTTGGACATCCAACAATCCTAATATCTATTCCATTTTTTTTCACAAGCTGCTTAATTATTAAAAGTTGCTGTAAATCTTTTTCTCCAAAAAAAGCATGAGTTGGTCTTATGAGTTTAAATAATTTCTCTATAATCATAGCTACTCCATTAAAATGATTAGGTCTATACTTACCCTCTAGATATTTTTCAAGATTATTAAATTCATACTTTATTGTCTTTTCATTTTTTTCATATAAATCTTCAGATTTTGGCATGTACACAATATCGCATTTTGATTCTTCAAGTAATTTTAAGTCACTTTCAGTAGTTTTTGGGTATTTTATAAAATCATTTAGATTATTAAATTGTTTTGGATTAATAAAAATACTACATATTGATATGTCGCATTTTTTTTTACTTTCTTTAATTAGTGATATATGCCCTTCATGTAAGGCTCCCATGGTAGCAGTTAAACCAATTGTATGGCTATTAATTTTTGAAGCAATATAATCTGCTAATTTTTTTTTTTCTTTAAAGATAATCATACTAATTGCATACTATATATTAGATGTTATATTACTAACAAATCTAATTCAAAATGCCTTATTTACCATATTTTTTTTTATATTTTTGTAAACTAATTATTTGCACATGGAAAAGAAAAAGATATTATATATTTCCCAGGAAATATTTCCTTATATGAATCAATCAAGTATGGGAGATTTAAGTGGTGTATTGCCTCAATTAATGCAGGAAGAAGGTAAAGAAATAAGAATCTTTTTGCCAAGATTTGGAACAGTAAATGAGAGAAGACATCAGCTACACGAGGTTATAAGGCTTTCAGGTATGAACCTTATAATAGATGATTTTGATCATCAACTAATAATAAAGGTAGCTTCAATTCAACAACAGCGAATGCAGGTTTATTTTATTGATAATGAGGAGTTTTTTCCAAGACGGCAAATGTTTCATGATTTTGATGGCAAGTTTCTTGAAAATAACGATGAAAGAATGATATTTTACTGTAAAGGAGTAATAGAGACTGTAAGAAAACTAGGATGGTCTCCAGATATAATTCATTGTCAAGGATGGTTTACAGCATTGGTTCCCATGTATATCAAGAAGCTATATTCAGAGGATCCTTTATTTGAAAATACTAAAGTTATTTATTCTGTTTTTGATAATGGTTATAAAGGTAAATTAAGAGATACTATTATTGATAAATTACTCTTTGAGAATTTAGAAAAGAGTGATCTTTCTGGTTTAAAAGATTTAAGTGTAAACAACTTAAATAAATTTGCTATTTCTTATTCAGATGCTATTATTCAAGCCAGCAAAGATCTTAATAAGACCGTTATTTCTAATATTGTAAGTTCTGGGAAACCATTTTTAGAATTCCCAGGTCATGAGGATTATAAAAAAGCATATATTGATTTTTATAATAATTTTATAGAAGAAGAAGTCAAGGCTTAATTTATGAAAAATAGATATTTATATAAATTCTACTATTACATTTTTTTATTTTCTATTTTATTTATTTTTTCTTGCAAAGACACTGATGTTGTTGGTCTTGAGGTTCAGCCTTCTTCTGATAGAATTGAAATCTCTAGTAGCAACTTTGGTCAAAATGATTCATTATTTAGTATTACAATTTCTACCGAATCTGTAGACTCTTTAAGGTCAGATGAAACTTCTTCTTTACTTTTAGGAAGTATGTTTGATCCAATTTTCGGGTTTATTCACAGTTCTTTTTTTACACAGATTTCTCTTTCTGAGAGTAATATTGATTTAGGTGATAATCCAATAGCAGATTCTGTAGTTTTTTCTTATTCCTATTCTGGATATTATGGTGATCTAACTTCCTTTAATGAACTTGAGGTTTATTATTGTACAGATAATATATATAAAGATTCAATTTACTATTCAAACTATGCTCAATCTGATTGTGACAATTCCTTAAATGGTTTACTTGCTTCATTTGAAATAAATAGTGACACATCTATTTCACCAACTCTAAAAATGAATTTAGGTGGTGGTATTGGCCAACAAATTTTAGATATGGGTACTGATGATTTATTAATAGACAATGAAACCTTTAAAGATAATTTTGGTTATTTTAAGATAATCCCTAACACTCCTTTTAGCCATAGTATGGCTTTAAACACAATCCTATATCTTAATCCATCAGGATCAAATACAGTTTTTACAGTTTATTATCATAATAATTCTAGCGATTCTCTTAGATTAGATTTTGTGTTAGATGGAGAATCGGCAAGAATTAATATATTTAATGAAAAACCACTTTCTGTTTTGAATTTAGGTGCAGATTTCGCTTATGTTCAATCTATGGCTGGATTTAAAAGTAAGCTTGTTCTTCAAAACACTAATCTTTTAGCAGGAGCATTAGAAGGTAAGGCAATTAATAAGGTTACATTATCTTTTGATATTGAAAATGATGAAAACTATCCTGCACATGAAAATCTTTCATTGGTAAGAGTTGATAGTTCAGGTAATAATATTTTCCTTTCTGATTATATAACTGAGGGAGTGACTCATTTTGGTGGATCTTTAAATAATGATCAATACACTTTTAATATTACAAGATATTTTTATAATTTATTATATGATTCTTCTTTTACATCAGATCTATACTTATTATCTTCTGGGGGATCAATAAATGCTAATAGAACAGTAATAAACAATAGTTCTCTAAAGATTACTGTTTTGTATTCTGATCTTTAATGGTTTTAGTATTAATTAGTGGTAAATTTGAAAATTAAAATTATGTTTCTTTAATTAATATTACAATTAAATGTGTGGAATAGTAGCATATGTAGGAGGTAGAAGAGCTTTTCCAATTTTGATAAAAGGTCTTCAGCGACTTGAATATAGAGGCTATGACAGTGCTGGAGTTGGATTGATAAACGATAAAAAAATCATAACTTATAAACAAGCTGGAAAAGTATCTGATCTTTTAGAATTTATAGGAGATAGTGATACAAGTGGATCAATTGGTATTGGACATACACGATGGGCGACTCATGGCCCTCCTAGTCAAATAAACTCTCATCCTCATTCTTCTTCAAATTCTCAATTTTCTTTAATTCATAATGGTATTATTGAGAATTATTCTTCACTTAAGAAAGTTTTAGAAGAAAAGGGACATGTTTTTAAAAGTGATACTGATTCAGAGGTTTTAATGCATTTAATTGAAGATGTATATAACAATGGAAATGATTTAGTTGATGACCCTAAATGGGATGATGATGATGATAACACCTTATTTAAAGCAATTAGAGTAGCATTAAACGAAGTAGTTGGAGCTTACGCTATCGTTGTATTAGAAGAGGGAAATCCAAATGAATTTTATGCTGCTAGAAAAGGCTCTCCTCTAGTAATAGGAATAGGGAATAGTGAGTATTTTGTAGCATCTGATGCTTCTCCAATAATAGAGTATACTGATAAAGTTATATATTTAGAAGACGGTGAGGTAGCTAAATTAAATAAGAATCAGGATGTTGTTATTAAGACTATTTTAAATGAAGATAAGAGTCCATATATACAGAAGCTTGAGCAGAGTTTAGAGTCAATTGAAAAAGGTGGTTTTGATCACTTTATGCTAAAAGAGATATTTGAACAGCCCAAAAGTATTACTGATACCATGAGAGGTAGGATTAATCCTAAAACAAATGATATTATTTTAGGAGGTATTAAAGAATTTGAATCGCAGATAGTAGCTGCAGAAAGAATAATAATTATTGCTTGTGGCACTTCGTGGCATGCAGGATTGATAGGAGAATATATTATTGAAGATTTAGCAAGAATCAACGTTGAAGTTGAGTATGCTTCAGAATTTCGTTATAAGAATCCGATTCTAACAAATAAGGATATTGTAATAGCTATTTCTCAATCTGGTGAAACTGCAGATACATTATCTGCTTTAGAAATTGCTCAAGAAAAAGGGGCTTTAACACTTGGTATTTGCAATGTTGTTGGATCATCTATTACTAGAGTAACATCAGGTGGAGTATACACGCACGCTGGTCCTGAAATTGGGGTAGCTTCAACAAAAGCTTTTACTGCTCAAGTTACTGTTCTGTCTTTAATTGCCCTTCGTTTCTGCCAGCTTAAAAAGACAGTTCCTAGAGGAAATTATAATTTCTTAATCAAAGAACTTATTGAAATTCCTAAAAAAATTGAAAAATTATTATCTCTTAATAAAGATATTATGAAAATTGCAATGGTATTTAAAGATGCAAGTAATTTTCTTTATTTAGGTAGAGGATTTAATTTCCCAGTTGCATTAGAGGGGGCTCTAAAATTAAAAGAAATATCATACATACACGCTGAGGGTTATCCAGCTGCTGAGATGAAACACGGTCCAATTGCTTTGATTGATGAAGAAATGCCAATTGTTGTGATTGCAACACGCAAAGAAAATTATGAAAAAATAATAAGTAATATTCAGGAGGTAAAAGCTAGAGGTGGAAAATTAATAGCAATTGTTACAGAAGGAGATATAGAAGTTAAGTCAATTGCTGATTACTGTATTGAGATCCCTAAATGTTTTAGAGAACTTACTCCATTAATTAACATTATACCTCTCCAATTATTATCATACCATATTGCTTTAATGAGAAATTGTGATGTTGATCAACCAAGAAATCTAGCTAAGAGTGTTACGGTAGAGTAGTGGCGTATTTTAGGTAATATCTATTCAGTTTGTTTGGTTACTTTGTAGTTAGTTTCTTGTAAACCACCAGGTCGATTCCATTTAACTTTCTTAATATTTTCAATTTCAGAATGTTTAACACAGTACGTATTAACAGATTCTTTATTTTTCAAGTAGAAGATTTCTTTATAGTCTTCTTTTTCATATTTGTGGTGGTTAAGTTTTGTATCAATGATACTTCCTCCAAATAACGAAAATGATATAACAAATAGAATTTCTAACATATTTCAAATATATAAAAATTATTTATTTTCATAAATCATTATATCTTTTTTTGTGTATTAGTCCGGGTAACTCTTCAATTGTGAAGTTTGCCATAATTTTATTTTTTGATTATTTACTCAAATATACTAATTCATAAAGATTCATAAATTATTATGTCTTTCACAACAGTTTTGAGATTGTACTTTGAAAAAGTGGTTACTTTGTAGATAGTTTTTTGTCCACCATTAGGATCATGATACTTTATTTTCTTAATATTTTCCAATTTAGAATATCCCATCAATAATTTCTACCTTACTTTTATGCATAAATCCATAATTTCCTTTGTAGCAAATTATCCACCAAGAATCATTTTTAGAAGGATTTATTACTTTAAACTCTTGATCATCATTTATTTCAAAGAGTATTTTTGATTTAGAGTTTGGTTCATTCCTGACATTTGTATAGCCATCAGCATCATTAATAATAGCTAATCTAAAAAATTCATGATTCTCTTCTTGCATATGAAATTCTTTAGCGTCTAAAAGTTGCTTTTCATATTCATTATAAGCATCTTTAACAAAAGAAACTTTCACTAAAATATTACACTCAGATTTTTCACCTGTTTGATAGTCTTCTAACCAATTTCTCTTAATATAGTTAGCTTTAATAGTCTTTCCTTCTATACCTTCAGTGTCGATTGAAATAGTAGTAAAGTCATCTGGGGTATAAAATGACTTAATGTATAATTTGAATTCCTCACCTGCAATGTTTTTACAAAGAAGACTATAATTACCATCATACATTAATATCTGTTTTACAACTACAACTTCTTCATACTCATCATCTGTACCAATAAGATCGTCCATTTCAGTAACTATAATAGTCTCACTCATAATAACCTCCTCTACCAAAGGCTTGTTAAGATCAACTCTGTCAAAAGTCACTCCTTTATTATTTGTCAAGTAAGAATAATCATCGCTAAAAACCCAACTTACAGCTATATTGCTAGCAGAAATAATACCCTCTATATTTTTATTATCAATAGTATTCCATGATCCAGATAAATCAAATAATTTACTAAAATCTTCTGAGTTGTTTTGGCCATTCATTGAGTATGAAGCTATTCTAAAAATTAAATCATCAAAAGCTAGTGTCACATAAATCTGAGCTTCAGTATTTATAGACTCCCAAATATAGCCATTTGAGGTTCCAATCTCTGGTGTTAATTTATTGTTTTGGTCAATAGCTTCAATTCCACTTTCTTTTGATCCTGTGCATCTTTCTACCAATTCATCCCATTTTACACTTATATTAGGGTTTTTTGACATGTTTATTTTTTCCCAGTTTTCAACTCCGATTTCTCTACTAATAGCATCCCTACAAGCAACTTCATTATCAATCATGAATTTGGAATTTCCTGGTTCTAAAAGGCATTTACAGACATCAATATCAGATTCTAGCTGATTAGTTTGATTTTTTTTGTTTTCAGTTGAGCAGCTAAATACAAATACGCTTGCTAAAAATAATAATGATATTTTGTTCATTTCTATAAATTAAGTGAATAATTAATGATACTATTAAATTGTATTTTATCTTTCTACGCTTAATAGAAATACATTTTAAAATACTTTTATCTTAACTTTATAAGTTTTTCTTAATTAATTTGGGGACATTATCTACAATTGCTAGTGATAATAATATCATTAGAACATCTAATAAGTCAAAAGTTCCTATATCAAAGAATATTTGTAAAAACTCAAGAAATACAAACCAAGAACTTAGTATAATTAATTTTTTTCTTTTCAACAGAAAACCTTTTGCTAAAAGCATAAATCCTAGATAAAAAAGAAAATCTATCAAGTAAAACTTAATAAAGTTGTTTTCTAATGGAATAAGTGTTCCATAATTTACACCTAATAATCTAAAAGCTATGATTTGATCTGTATTTCTAAAAAAAACATATATCAGTAGCGCTAGAAATAGAAGTAGTAATGCAAGAAATACAACTCTATAATTAATTTTAGGTATTTCTATTTACCTGTTCCGTTACAAAATGAACATGTGTTTTCTCCATTTCCATTGCAAAATGTACAATTATAATCATTTGCACAATAGATACAATCAGATTTACCTGTTCCATCGCAATAAATACAGCCTCCAGATCCTCCAGATCCTAGTGTTAAAGCACCAGAAGCAATTATCATACATCCAAATAGGTAGTTTTTGAATTTTTTCATATTTCGAAATTTAGTTTATTATTTTACCTCAAATTTAAAATATATATTAATAAATAAGTAAAACTGATTAATTCTTAATGCAACTCATTTGCGTTTTTTGTTATTTATGATAGAAAAATTTTGCTTAATTTTCTTGATTACTAGATTCATTCATGATGATTTGATAATTGTTTAAAATTGCACCAACTAACAAGTTTAGTAATAGAAAGGCTGATACTACATACCAGAGTACATGAAAAAAAGTAATGATCCATGGTGGGGCAACAACCAAACCTTTATTGCTAGCATCTATTAAATTATATCTAATATCGGTCCAGTCTTCACCTGTTAAAACTCTAAATAAAGTAAACATAGTCTCACTAAGATTACCATATGGATCTGGTGATACTACAGGTGCATTTGGCGTGTCTTTGAAATACTCTAATAAAGTTATTTTTGTTTTATCATCTGCATTCTCTACAGTCGGAAGTTTAAACAACGAAACTCCAATAATTCCAAATAGATACATGAAAATTAGAAAAAATATAAAGTTATAAAAGAGAGCGTTGAGTGATTTCCATAATACCGCTACGATAAGCTTTATTCCTTTATTTGATTTTAATAAACGCATAACTCTAAATACCCTTAAGATCCTTAGAGTTGTTATTGTTCCTGCATTTTCAAAAAGAGTCTCTGGAACTAAACAAATTAGCACAATAGATAGATCAAAGCAATTCCATCCACTTTTAAAATACTCACTATTATTTTTGCTTGCTGAATATCTAATAATTATTTCCAAAACAAAAATTATTAGTGCTATAAGCTGAATTAGTTGAATTAATGAGTTTGTGAAATATGTTTCAACACCAATAAGAGCACAATTAATTAAAATTACCAGTAATATAGATTGCTCAAACCTATCAGATAAGATTAATTTTTGGCAAATTCTTTTCATAATCAAATTATTTCAACAATAATATAGGATTTTAGTATAATTAGACTAAAAATCACCTTCTTTTATAAATATACCATCAGACATTTTTCCTTTACGATCTTTTATGTCATTCCATGCCCTCTCAAGGCACTCTTGAAGACTTAAATTATTTCTTTCTGCAATATTAATTAGCACTACAATCATGTCTCCAATATCATCCGCAATATCTTTCCCCCTACAAATGTTATCACTTAATTCACCTGCCTCTTGCATTAGCTTGCAAAACTGGTCTTTGTCACTTGCGCCTTCAATTAGATTTCTATCGTAGTGCCATTGGGCAACTTTTTCTATTAGATTGTTCATGTTTTTAATTATTTTTTTTTGCTAAAAAAAAGTATAAAACGAAACCTGATAAGAGAGCATACCATCCTTTACGACTTCCTTTAAATATCTCTTCAAAATTCACAAAATCAAATCCAGATTCATTTAACCATGATAATACCGCAAACATGATTCCAAAGCTTGAAAGTAATAACCATAAAACCTTACCTATTTTATTTTCCATTTATTTTATATCTAACAAATATAAATATTTTTGTAAGATATTTTATTTTTTTCTTTATTTTTTTATTATATATTATAAATTTGCAGTAATTCAATAATTATATAGATTTGAATAAAAAATATTATATAGAAAAAAAAGATCTTGATTTATTACCTGAATCATATAAGTCTTTAGCTGTTATTTATGCTAGTAATTATGATCTAATACAGTCTAAACAGAAGCTGGTTATTGATTTAAATGATAGAATTACACAAGAAAATATTGAATTGTCCAATCTTAATAATGCTAATAATATATTATATAATCAACTAAAATTTATTAAAAAAAGTTATGTACCTAAAGTGTATTTAAAGGTATACAAGAAGAAAAATAATTCACAATTATATGTTCATGTTATAATAAAATATTTTAATGTTTCTAAAACAGTTTATTTGGGAAAGAGAGATGTTATTATTACTAAATTGTCAGATAAGATTAAGTCCTTTAAAATTAATAACTTTTCTAAAAAACTTAAAAGTTATTTGCAGCCTATTGTAAGGCTTTACTGTACTCGTTTTACTAGTCAATCTAGTTTTATTAATTCTAAAATTAATTCAACTATTCTTTTTACAGATTTTGATAGTTCAGTTACTAATGTTGATGATAAATTTAGCTTTAGTGATTATTTAAGATCTTTATCTGCTTCAGATTAATTTGATGTTTGCATAATCTCTAATCCTTTTTTGACATATTTGTCATCCTCTATCATTATTCTGTAATAATCTTTATTCCCCCATAAATTTCTTGAAATATTTGCCATAACCTGCTTCTTTATAAATCTCATATCATCATCCTTTATATTTTGATTAAAACTAGAATCTTTTTTATTGATATATGCAAGAAATTGATTATAGATAATATCCTCTATTTTGTTTATGTATTCTTTTCTGTTTGTTATTTTTTTAATATTCTTTCTGTTTAGATCAGAATATTTCATTGAAAATTCTCTAATCCATCCGTTTGCAATAATTTTATTTATTGTTTTATAGTCTAAGAATGTATCTTTTTCTATAATTATATCTGGATTTATACCGCCTCCACCAAAAACTATCCTTCCTTTTTTTGTTTTAAATTTTAGTGAATCTGGTAGTATTGAATCGTTTCTTAAATATTGCTCAAGATAATATTCATTTATGTTTCCGCCATAACTTTTTTGTATTGATCTTCCTGATGGCGTATAATATCGTTGTGTTGTTAATCTAATTGCTGACCCATCTTGAAGTTTAATTTCTTCTTGAACCAAACCTTTCCCAAATGATCTTCTGCCAATAATAGTTCCCCTATCATTATCTTGTACTGCTCCAGATATAATTTCAGATGCTGATGCTGAACCTTCATTAATTAAAACTACCAATTTAATATCCTCTAGTAATCTACTACTGCTAGCAGCTATTTTTGTTTCTTCTCTATTCCTTCCTTTTGTGTATACAATAGGATCGCCATCAATTATGAAATGATCACAAATATTTATTGCTGCGCTTAAATATCCTCCTGGGTTATCTCTTAAATCAAGTATTAGTTCTTTCATACCTGCTTCTAGGAGTTTAGTCGTTTCTTTAGTAAATTCAGAACTTGTTTTAGCTGAGAATCTATTTAGCTTTAAGAAGCCAGTTGTTTTTGTAATCATCATAGAGACATCCACACTATTTAATGGAATGGTATTTCTAATAATTTCAAATTCAATTATTTGCTTTATATTTCTTCTTTTTACTTTGATGTTTACTGTTGTGCCTTTCACCCCCCTAAGTCTTTTGACTACACCGCTATTTTCAATACCTATTCCCGCAATATTGATGCTATCCACTTCAATTATACGATCTCCTGAAAGGACCCCTAATTTTTCAGAAGGACCTCCGTTGATAGGAGAGACTACAACTATTGTGTCTTCAATAATATTAAACTCTATCCCAATTCCGCTGAAATCCCCTAACATGTTTTCTTTTACTGCCTGATAGTCTTTTTGAGGTATATATGTAGTATGTGGATCTAGATCTTTTAAAATAGAATTAATAATATTTTCTTCAAAATCTTCACCTATACTATCAACATAATGAGAATTAATTAGTTGTAGTATAGCATTTATTTTATCTTCTTCGTGATTCTTATTTTTTTGAGTAATATTATTTCCTATTACTATACCTATAATAATTAATAATGAAATTACTATAGGTTGGTATTTTTTGTTCATTTCAATAAGTCTAATTTTTTAACTTGTTTTATTGTAACTCCAGCTTCTTTTAAAAAATCTAATCCTGATGTGTCTTTGTATTGGTCTATATAAACTAATCTTTTAATACCTGCTTGGTGAATGAGTTTACTACAATCTTTACATGGTGAGAGAGTCAGATACAATGTAGCTCCAGAGCAGTTGTGGTTTGATTTTGCAGTTTTTAAAATTGCATTTGCTTCTGCGTGTAAAACATACCAGTGAGAAATACCTTTGTTATTTTCACAAATATTATTAAAACCAGTTGGGGTTCCATTATATCCATCAGATATAATCATATTATTTTTTACTATTAGTGAACCAAC
>JABGXK010000131.1 GCA_018675825.1 Flavobacteriales bacterium
ATGTATCTATTGAAGAGGATCCAAATTCGACATGGCGACATAATCTATTTTTTGATTTAGTAACCCCAACAAAAAATAACTTCTATTGGCCTACAATTGTTGTCATAAATGGAAAACATGAAAAACAGAGACAATTTGCTGGATTTCAGTCAAAGCCACAATTAATAAGAGCACTTAATAGAACAAAATAAAAAAGAGAGTTAATTCAATAACTCTCTCTTTGGGTGGCTGATGGGATTCGAACCCACGACCCCCGGCACCACAAACCAGTGCTCTAACCAACTGAGCTACAACCACCATTTTAGGCTTGCAAATATATATTAATATTCATTAAATATAAATTACTTATATATATTTGTTAAATGAAAAATGAAGCGAAAAACACAATAATATTACATGTAGATGGAATGACGTGTAATAATTGTGCTTCTGGTATTAAAAAACACCTTGAGAACAATCTAATAGAGGATGTGACTGTAAATTTCTCTTTAGGGGAAGTGAGTTGTTCAATAAATAATAAAACACGAAAAGATGTTGCCACAATAATAGAAGCTATAGGTTACAAAGTAAAAACATCGAATGATAGTGATAATAAATTTTCAAAAGTTGAGATTCTATTCTATACATCATTACTTTTTACTATACCACTATTTAGCCATATGTTTCTTGATGATAGTAATATACTACATAAACCTTTCATACAACTTATACTATGCATACCAGTATATATAATCGGTATCTTTTATTTTGGGAAAAGTGCATTTGGATCTCTTAAAATAGGTGTTCCAAATATGGATGTTTTAATTTTTATTGGTAGTTCTGCAGCATTTTTCTATAGTATATATGGATGGTGGTTTTATTATGGAACTGATAAAGTAAATGACTTTTTATTTTTTGAGACTACAGCCACTATAATCACTTTAGTTTTATTGGGTAATCTTATGGAGAAAAAGGCAGTAAAACAAACTACTACAGCAATAAAGGAACTGTCTGAAATTCAAAATATTATTGCAAAGAAAATAGAAGGTGAGAAAATAATTGAAGTCAAGTTTCAAGATATCAAACTTGGTGATATTTTAATAATTAATAGTGGAGATATTATTCCAATTGATGGTCAAGTTATTTGGGGAAACTGTACTGTTGATGAATCAATGATCACAGGAGAAAGTTTGCCAATAACTAAAAATATTAAATCTAAAGTTACTGGAGGAACAATACTGAGCCATGGAAGTATTAAGATAAAAGTAATGAATGTAGGGAAAGAAACTATTCTATCTCAAATTATAGAACTTGTAAAGAACTCACAAAAAAATCAACCCAAAATACAGAAGATTGGTGATAAAGTCAGTTCAATTTTCATACCTATAGTTCTGTCTATATCATTTGGAACATTTATTATTACACATTTCTTTTTTAATATCCCAACTGATGAAGCCTTCTTCAGATCAATAGCAGTACTAGTTATCTCATGTCCATGTGCAATGGGTCTAGCAACCCCAACAGCTATAATGGTAGGGATTGGAAGAGCTGCTAAAAATGGTATATTAATTAAAGGAGGACAAACCTTAGAGAAAATTGCTGATATAAAGAATATAGCCTTTGACAAAACTGGTACAATAACAACTGGAAACTTTAAAATTAATGACTTTAAAATTATTAATGGAGATGCAAAAGAGATAAAAAATATAGTATATAATATTGAAAAACATTCTTCTCATCCAATAGCTAATTCATTAATCAATGAATTAGCTGAGTATTCTAAAGATATAATCATAAATAATGTAAATGAAGAAAATGGATTAGGTATCTCTGGAGATTATAATGGACATACTTATTTTATAGGAAAAGATATTAGTAATAATAAATATGATGTTTATATTAAAAAAGACAACAATCTAATTGCAACAATTAATTTACAAGATGAAATTAAAGAAGGAACAAAAAAAATAATCCAAGAATTAAAAAACGATGGATACTCAACTATACTAATAAGTGGAGACAGAAAAGAAAAATGTGAAAAGATTATTAAGATACTCTCTTTTAATAGTATTTTTTCAGAGCAATTACCAAAAAATAAATTAGAAAAAATTGAAGAGCTTAATAATGAAAATGCTATCATGATGCTTGGAGATGGAATAAATGATGCTCCAGCACTAGCCAAAGCAACACTTGGAGTATCACTAGGAAACGCAAGCCAAATAGCCATTCAATCATCAGAAATTATTCTATTAAATAATAATAATCTAAAACAATTACCGAAAGCACTTAAGATAGGGAAACACACACTATTAACTATAAAACAAAATTTATTCTGGGCTTTTTCATATAATATTATAGCTATCCCAATGGCATGCTTAGGATTAATAGAACCTATGTCGGCTGCACTTTTTATGGCATTTTCTGATGTTGTTGTCATAGGAAACTCTATTAGATTAAAATTTAAGAATATTTTTTAGTATTATTACAATACATTTTTAACTAAAACAAAAATTATGAAAAAAACTTTTACATACCTAGCAGTAATTATATTTTGTACTACTGTTGTTGGGCAGAACTCACCATATAAAATTAAAAATGTAGATGTTAGCTCAGTAACACCAAAAAATATGGTAAGCGGTTATGAAACTTTAAGTAACCTAATCACAAATACTAACCCAAATACTATTGCAACTAAACTTATGAGTATGGATGAAGTTCTAATTGGAACAACAACATATGATCTGCAATCAAATGCATCTGTAGATAATAGATTAATTAGACATAATGATGGAACTATCTCTGCAACATGGACAATGAGCGCTCAGTATGCAAGTGCATATTCTGATAGAGGAACTGGATATAATTTTTATGATGGTTCTAGTTGGGATTCTAGTCCTACTTCAAGATTAGAATCTTCTAGAGGAGGTTGGCCTTCAATGCTAACTACAGGATCTGGAAAAGAAATAGCAATAACGCATAATACTGATAATGGATATCTATTAATGACTCATCGTCCACAAGTAGGTTCTGGAACTTGGGATGAGCAAATTATCTCTTCAATGGATAGCAATGGTGTATATACTGATATAATTTGGAATAGAGCTGTAAGCGGAGGAGCTAATGGAGAAAGCATACATATGGTGGGTGTTATTGCACCCTCTGGACTTGGAGGTAGCATTTGGAATGGTCTAGATGGAGCATTAGTTTATTACAGATCTCAAGATGGTGGAGTTACATGGGATATTAAAGACATGCAATTACCTACGCTTGATACTACTAAATATCTAGGTTTTAATGGAGATGATTATGCAATTGCTGCTGAAGGAGAAACTGTAGTTATTGCTTATTTTGGAGACTTAGATGATTCAGTACTCTTAAAATCAACAGATAATGGAAATACTTGGACAAGTACTGTTTTTCTAGATTTTCCAGTTGATAAATATGCTACAGATAGTGGAATAGATCTTGATGGAGATGGAGTAATGGATAGTGTCTACTCAACTGATGGAGCAGGAACAGTATTATTAGATAATAATGGTTCAGCTCATGTTTTTTTCGGAAACATGAGACTACTTGATGCAGATCTTTCTGATGGAAACACTTCTTACTTTGGAGGAACTAGCGGTATAATTTACTGGAATGAAAACATGGGACCAGATGATTATTCAAACAACCCAATTTCTAGCCCATCCTTATGGTACTCAAATCTTCCCCAAATGATAGCTTTTGCAGAAGATTTAGATGGTGATGGTATTCTTAATTATGTTGGAATTCCAACATATTATCTATCATTAGACTGTATGCCTAGCGCAGGAATTGATAATCAAGGGAATATTTTTGTTACATATTCTTCACTTATGGAAAATATAGATCAAGGCTCTCAAAATTTTAGACATGTACATGCTATTAAAAGTATGGATGGAGGTACAACATGGAGTGTTCCTAAAGATATAACTCCCCACGATGTATGGAGTGGTGCTCAAGAATGTGTTTTTGCTAGAATGGATAGAAATGTAGATGATAAAATAAGATTAATCTATCAAAAAGATTTTGAGCCAGGACTTGCAGTTAGAGGAGATGAAGATATAATTGACTTAAATGAAATTATTTATCTAGAACTTGATACAACAGAGTTAAGCTCAAGCTCAACAAGTATAATTAATAATGATATTAAAATAGATTTTTCAGTATATCCAAACCCAGCAAATGAAAAAATTACATTAGAATTTATTAGTCATAACAGTAATAAAATTAATATATCAATAACTAATATCTTAGGTAAAGAAATTAAAAATTACTCTATTAATTCTATTATGGGAACTAATAGATACAATATTGATTTAGATGATATTAAGAATGGGATTTACTTTCTAAATTTCAACAACAAAACTTTAGAATATATAGAGAAAATTATTATTTCTAAGTAGAATTAATTATATAATATAAAAAAACCGAGCTATAAAAGTTCGGTTTTTTTATTTAAAATCTTTTAAGAGATTAACCTTAGAAAGCTGGTGGGTAATAAAGCCTTCTGCATATTTACATGATGCTTGCCTACCAAGATCTTTAGCTCTATATGCAATACTATCTAAGAAATCCTTTGATGATATAATAGTATCACTTTCTTTAGATTTAGGATTAAAAAACTGTGATTCATATGCATTGACTGCTTTAATCTTCTGATCAAAAAATAGTGAAATGTCAATAACGAAATCTGGAATTATATTATTAAATTGAATGTAATGATATATAGCTTTTGGACGCCAAACTTCTTGATTAGTCTCTATTTTTTCTAAACCTGCTAGAAAACAAGCATCTATTGTTAATTGAGAAGCCCTAGCATGATCAGGATGTCTATCAGATGGTGCATTAGTTAAAACAATATCTGGTTTATATTTTCTAATCTTTTGTATTAAAATCTTTTTATGCTTATCATCATTAACAAAAAAACCATCATCAAAACTAAGATTCTCTCTTATTGTAAGTTTCATAATATTACTTGCAGTATTAGCTTCATTAATTCTAACTTTAGCTGACCCTCTTGTGCCTAACTCCCCTTTAGTAAAATCGATAACCCCTACCTTTAACTTGTTACTAGTATGTTTAATGATTGTACCTCCACAACCTAGTTCAGCATCATCTGGATGAGCCGCAAATACTAAGATATCTAATTTCATTAGTAATATTTATTAAATTTCCACTTTGCTAAAATAGCAGTTACAATTGTAAGAGCTAATAAATACCAAACAAAAGAAGGTATTGGCATAGGATCTCCAGCCGCATAAGAATGTAATCCTGATAAGTAATAATTAACACCAAAGTATGTCATTATAATTGAGGATATTCCAATAAGAGAAGCAAGGTTAAAAATATAAAAACCGGATAATGCAGGTATTAACCTCATATGTAAAATAAAAACATAAACTAAAACACTAACAAGAGCCCATGTCTCCTTTGGATCCCAACCCCAATATCTTCCCCAAGATTCATTTGCCCATACTCCTCCTAGAAAAGTTCCAATTGCTAACATAAATAAACCAATAGTAATTGTCCTCTCATTAATTAATGTTAATTCTTTAATAGTATTTTTAAGTCTACTCAGGTTATTTTTGTTTGAAAAAATAATTAGCCACAGAGAAAAAAGTCCTAAAACTGCACCTAATGCTAAAAACCCATAACTGGCTGTAATAATAGCTACATGTATCATTAACCAATAAGAATTCAATACAGGAACAAGATTAGTAATCTCTGGATCTAACCAATTTAAATGAGCAACCATTAAAAATAGAGATGTAACAATAGTAGTGGCAGCAAGTGTCATTTTAGATCTTCTACTAAAGATAATACCAGCAAGCATCGTTGCCCAAGCAATATATATCATAGATTCATAACCATTACTCCAAGGGGCATGACCAGAAATAATCCATCGACTTGCTAAACCTAAAGTTTGAAAAAAGAAACCAAAAAATATAAAGCATAGAATTAATTTTATAGGAAATAAAAGGATCTTATTATTAAAAATTTGAATTAAAAGAAGAATTAAAAGAATAAGACCAACAATAAAATAATAGATGAAAAGATTAGAAAATATATTAAGCTTATTGTATAAAACCTCAAGTTTAACTTTGTAATTTTGAGGCATTACCTGATTTCCATAACGATATTGAAATTTTGAGATATAAGAAACAACACTATCACATGTTGACCAATTATCATCAAAAATTGCCTTATCTAAAGAGTTCATATACATCAACATTATATTAGAAACAAAAAGCGAGTCCTTACTAGAAAAAATACCGCTCTCCCTAGCAGTGTACCAAGTATTATTTGAGTCATTTGCTAAAGGGAAAAGCCTAAATATATCCCCATTATAAATAGTAAAACAAATATTAATACGTTCATCAACAGATATAATATCCTTATCATATTTTCCTCTATTAATTGGGGCTTTGCTATTAACCTTTTTAACCTCATCTTTTAATTTATAATCTCCAGATTCATTAAAAAATGATCTAAAAGAAACCCTGTCTTCTGTTGTTTCTAATAATAATTTTAATTTCTCATGACTTACTTTAATCATTGGTACATGACTCCATATTTTAGGGTTTTTTATCATTCCTAAAATTACTTGAGTAGAGGTTTGATTAGCAATTTTATTTTTTCTAGAGATCTTCCTTAAATATTCTGAACATACTGTATTAATAGGTTTTATACGACCACCAATATCTTGTATTAATAAACTCTCAAAATTTATAATATGATCATAATTGATAGTATTAGCTAAGATTACACTATCAGAATTATATGCAATAATATCTTTTATACTTAAACTATCAGAATTATATGCATTTGCTGAAGCTATAAAGCTAAAACATCCAAATAATAATATTGTTATCTTACCCTTTATTTTATTAAGCTGCCTTCCTAAGTAAGAAAATCTTGTTTTAGATGTAAAAAACACCATAAGCATTCCTAAAGCTAATAAAGAATACCCAAAATAACTTACCAATGTTCCTACCATATCATGATTAACTGAGAGTACCGTACCCTTTTCATCTTGATCATATGAAGATTGAAAAAACCTATATCCCTTATAGTCTAAAACATTATTCATAAATATTCTAAAATCTTTTTTATATCCACCATCTTTAACTGTAACCTCAGCAGCAAAAGATGCTGGACTCATTGAGCCTGGATATCTTTCTAATTGAAAATCTCTTAGCATAATCCTAAAAGGAGTATAATAATTTTTTGATCCATAAGATAAATTAAAATGAATACCTCCAACAATAAATTCATTTGGATTAGATTTAAAACCCTTACCTCCTATTAGAGTTACTATTTTTGAATCTTCATTACAATTAACATTAACAATAAGCGCATCATTACTTCCATCTTTCATTACTTTTGAAAAACTATAAATTTCATCCTTACCACCATCAATAATTTCTTTTAAAACAAAATTTAAATCATTAACGGAGTAAAGTGTTTTCCTAGATAATAAGAAAGAAGAATTGGGATCATAACTATTCATTATTCTATCAGCCATTTTCATAGATCCTATATCATATGGAGCATTACAAACCAACAAACTATCATCAGAAGAAATATTAATAGCACCTATGATTGGATTGTTAAAAGTAAAAATGAACCCTTTAATTTTCTTTTGTTCCTTATCTTTTAAATACTCTGACTGCATCCCATTATCTCCAGGAACTATTAGATGTAATGTTCTTACGCCATCATCACTTATTTTAAAAGTATCTCTTACATTTGGAAGAAAATCCACATAATCTATTGAAATATCATTGTCTAGAAAATTTATTGGGATTGAAAAATTATTATTACTTATACCAGATAGAAATAATTTCTTATCATATTCTAATTGTACTTTTCTATTATCAACTTTAAGTTGTAAGAACACATCATCAGAAACAATAATATTTGACTCATCACCTTCTCTAATATGCATCATACCTTCAAAACTATAATACCTAGTAATACCAGATCCAATTAATATAACTATAAAAGCTAAATGGAATGTTAGAACAGCCAGTTTTTCTTTTCTAAATAAATTATATCTTTTTAAATTATAAATAAGACTAACAGTAAGGATTAAAAGAATCAATTCAAACCACCATTTTGAATAGATTAATGCTTTTGCAGAAACTCTTCCAAAATCATTTTCAATAAATGTAGCATAACCAATAACTGATGCAAATAATAAAATTAAAAACGTTGCTAATTTTACAGATAATATGAATTGTATTAAGCGTTTA
>JABGXK010000015.1 GCA_018675825.1 Flavobacteriales bacterium
GTAAGGGGTTAATTACAATCGTAAATTCAGGACAACCCTCATTAGTAAAAATAGAGTCAATTATAAAATTCCAATTCAATCATTTTCAAGAAAATCCAGCCGTAATAATGGTTATCTTTTCAGAAACTAGTTTCCAATACAATAGTATTCTATCAGATGTTGTTGCCAAAATAATGAAGCAAAAAAATAAAATGCTTGTAGGAATTATTGATGAAGGAAAGAAGAAAGGGGAAATTAGAGTAGATATATCATCAGAGCAATTAACAACCATAATAATGGGTAGCATGCGTTTAACAGTTTTAAAGTGGAAATTAACTGATTTTAATTCTGATTTAACCAATGAGGGGAAAGTACTCTGGAACACAATTGAAAAATTAATAAAGAAACAGTAAAAAAAATTTACACTAATAAGTTAGCGATTACTAACCATGAATAGACATACAATTATATTAATACTACTGTTTTTAACATCTGTAACAACATACAGTCAGGGCAGAACTACTTTAACAATAGAAGTAACAGATTTACACAATAACAATGGAGTTGTTCAATTTAGTCTATACAACACAAATAATAGTATTCCTGATGAACACTATGAAAAATACTACAAACAAACAATAAGTACTATAACAAATAATTCTTCTAAAACAACATTTAAAAACCTACCAGAAGGTGAGTATGCAGTAAACATCCTACATGATGAAGATTCTGATGGGAAAATAAAAAAAGGTTGGATTTTACCAATTGAAGGTATTGGTTTTTCAAATTTAACTAAAATTAATTTATTAAATCTGCCAAGCTTTAAAAAAACCAAGTTTAAACTAACTGAAAACAAAGAAATAAAAATTAAAATAATCTATTTATAACATGAAAAAACTAACTCAATTTATATTAAATCATAGTAAAAAGGTATTGTTCTTTATAATATTAGGGACAATATTTAACTTATTTCTTATTAAAACTCATTTTAATATTGAAACAAATCTTGAAGCATACATGCCTAAAGATCATCCTGCATTTATTTATAGCGATAAAGCTGAAGAAATGTTTGATATTAGAGATGCAATAATGATTGCAATCAATAATGAAAAAGGGATTTATAATGAAGAAACTTTTAAAAAGATTAAAACTTTAACAAAAGAAATTCAGAAACTAGAAGTAATTGAAAATAAAGAAGATGTCTTATCTCTTTATACTGCTGACAATATTAAAGGATCAGAAGAAGGGCTTGAAATTGAAGAGTTTTTTAAACGAATACCAAAAAATAAAGAGGGATTTGTAGAAATAAGAAATAGTGTCGTTACTAACGAAATGGTACATAAACGACTTGTTTCAGAAGATGAAAAATCAACTATAATTTTTACTAAAATAAAGGACAATAGTTTTTCAGAAGAACTTTATGCTGAAATCATTGAAATTACAGAAAAATATGAGGAGGACGGAATAGTTATACATGTTGCCGGACAACCAATTATTGAAGGAACAATGACAGTTTTAATGCCAAAGGATATGCAAACTATGTTTCCAATAGTTTTATTACTTATTCTTATTGTTCTTTATATAGTACTAAGAAGCTTTAAAGCAACTATGATTTCTTTTATGGTTGTAATATTCTCTTCAATTTGGACATTTGGAATGATGCTTGGACTGGACATAGCCATTTACGGACCAAGTTCATTAATTCCTGTAATGCTTATCGCAATTGGTGTTGCTGATGCAATTCACATGTTCTCACATTTACAATTACAAATCAGAAAACATCCAGATTGGAGTAAAGAAAAATTGATTGTAAATATGAATCAAGAGATGTTCTCTCCTGTTGCAATGACATCAGTAACTACAGCAGTTGGGTTTTTATCTTTATTAACTTCTGATATTATACCAATTCAATATTTTGGAGCTTTTACAGCTTATGGCGTAATGCTAGCAATGTTCTTTTCATTAATTTTTATTCCAGCTGCAACTAATATCTTAGGTCTTCCTAAAGCATTACAAAAAGAAGGTAAAAAAGATGTTTTCTCTAATTACTCTAAAGTATTTGCAATCAGCATTGTAAAACATAGAAAAAAAGTAATAATTACTACTATAGCTATCCTTCTATTTTTCGGATTTGGAATCTCAAAAGTTTGGATTAATTCAAGTATGATTGCTCAGTTTCCAGATGACAATCCTCTAGTTATTACTGATGATTTTGTAAATGAAAAATTTCTAGGAACTACAACAGTAAATGTAATACTTGAATCAGATGAAGAAGGTATATTCAAAAACCCTGAAGTACTAGAATTAATGGATAAAATCTCAACTGAAGTAGCTTTAAATCATGAAGATGTAGGAGGTTCTTTTTCAGTAGTTGACTTTATTAAAAGAATGAATAAAGTACTCAATGAAAATAAGCAAATTCATTTTAAAGTCCCAGAAGATAAAGATTTAATTGCTCAATATTTTCTGTTATATGAAATGAGTGGAGGTTCTGATAAATTATGGGAAGTAGTAAGTGATGATTTTAGAACTGCAAACTTGCAATTTCAATTAAAAAGTGATCATTCAGAAGGGTTAAATGCAATTATTTCATCTATAGAATTATATAGAAACGAAATGAAGAATCTGGGAATAGATATCAATTTTGCTGGTAGTGGCTACAAAGTTCTGGTATTTAATGATCTTGTATTAGTAGGTCAAATTAAAAGTTTAGCTTACTCTTTTATAATCGTTATACTACTTCTATCTCTAATGTTCAGGAGTTTTAAAATTGGTCTTTTGGGTACAATTCCAATTTTTATAACCACTGTAATCTCTTTCGGGATTTTAGGATGGTTAAATATTCCTCTACAAACTACTACAGCACTTATCTCCAGTATTGGAATTGGAATTGGAATTGATTATGCAGTTCATTTTATTGACAGATATAAACTAAATGCAATAGAAACAAAAGATAAAGCTTTAACTATAGCTGAAACAATGTCACATTCAGGGAGAGCTATTTCATTTAATGCAGTTGTGGTAATATTAGGGTTCTTAGTTCTTACTCTTTCAGCTTTTAAGCCAAACATATCATTAGGAGCAATTGTATCATTAAATATGCTTACATCATTCCTAGCAACTATTACAGTAATGTTTGTAATTCTATATACAACAAATCTATTTTTTAATAACAACAACAAATAAATAATTATGAAAAAGTTAAAAGTAATCTCAGTACTATTCCTTACAATTTTTGTTGGGAATATAACGGCACAAAACGCAACAGATATTGCAAATCAAGTCTATAATAGATCAACTCCAAAAAATGGAGAAAGTGACATGACTATGACTTTGATTAACAAGAAAGGAAGTGAAAGAACCAGAGTACTTCATCAATTCTTTATTGATTTAGGAAGTACTGAAAAACAAATTATGTTCTTCACCTCTCCTGCTGATGTGAAAAATACCTCTTTCATGAATTGGTCGTACAGTGAAGAAGGAAAAAGTGATGACCAATGGCTGTATCTCCCAGCTCTAAAAAAAGTTAAAAGAATCTCATCTTCAAGTAAAGATAATGAATTTATGGGATCAGACTTTACTTATGAAGATATGGAGAAAAGAAATCCAAATAGAGATGTTCAATCTTTTTTAAGAACTGAAACTTTTAATGGAGAAGAAGTATGGGTGATACAATCTATACCAAAATTAGAAGAACAATATTCCAAAAGAATCATCTGGATTTCTAAGGAAAAATTAATTCCTTTAAAAGTAGAATTCTATGATGAGGATGAAGAATTATTAAAAACATTAACAATTACAAAATCATTAAACATCAAAAAATATTGGGTAATAAAAGAACAGGAAATGTACAATATCCAAGACAATCACAAAACTATAATTTCATTTAAAAATATTGTAGTTGAGGAAGGTATCTCAGAAAGTAAATTCAACCAAAGAACAATGACAAAAGGACTATGATAACAAAAGAAATTCTTAAACACCTACCCTATGAAGGGATTAAAACAAAAAAGATAGTAAGTAATGAAACTGGAGATATAATCCTAATATCAATTAGTAAAGGAGATGAATTAAAGAAACATATCTCAAATACTGACGCTTCTGTTTTAGTCCTAGAGGGTGAAATCCTATTTAAAATTAAAGAAAAAACCCATTTACTATGTTCAATGGATATAGTACAATTCAAAAAGAATGAAATACATGCTGTAGAAGCAATTTCTAACAGTAAATTAATATTAATAAAATGAAAAAACTAAATTTCCTCCTTATACTTACTGCATTAATTACAGTAAGTAAAGATACTACAGCTCAAACTACATTAGACTTAAATGGATATATTAGAACCTACCAAGGAGTACTACTAAACGATAATTATGACTTTGTAATAAATCAGAACACTTTAGACCTTAAGCTTTCTTACAACAAAGGTAATGCTAGTCTATTTGCTAACCCTTACCTTTATCAATACTCTGATAATAAAAATAAATTTGATATTAGAGAATTGTATATGGATTTCACTACAAATAATATTGACCTGAGAATTGGTAAACAACAAATTATCTGGGGACAAGCTGATGGTGTTTTTATAACCGATATTGTTAGTCCTAAAAATTTATCTGAATTTCTATTGCGAGATTTTGATGAAATTAGGATTGGAGTTACGGCTATAAAAGCAAATATATACACAGCAAATGATTATGACATTGAACTTGTATACATACCTACTTTTACAGCTACTATTTCTCCTGATGATAATTCAATTTGGAAGCCTAATATGGAACTGCCTATTCAGCCCACATTTGATTATAGCAATAAATCAGTTGTTAATAATTTAGGGAATGGAGAATATTTTGCAAAATACCATAAAAGCACATCTAATATTGAGTTAGAACTAATTGCAGCTTATACTTGGGATGATGACCCTAGTTTACATGTATCAAAAGAATTAGACCAAGAAACAATGCTAATCTCAGTAATAAATATATCTCCTCAACATCATAGGCTTACAGTCTCTGGAGGGAGTTTTAGCACAGAAATAAACGATATGATAGTAAGAGGTGAAGCTGCTTATTATAAAGGAAAACAATTTCAAACTAGCTCCCCTATTGCTATTGAATCATTAGTAGAAAAA
>JABGXK010000132.1 GCA_018675825.1 Flavobacteriales bacterium
GTAAGATTAATATTAACAATTCTATTGAGAAGATTGAATTTCAAATTATATCAACCATAAATAAATTAGTAACTAATAAAAAGCATAGTATTGCTTTTTTAAAAGGAAACGGAGAACTTAAATCTGAACAACTCTTAGATATAACAGAATCTGTTAATAAGGATAATAATAATCTTAAATATCTTTATAATGTTGAAAATTTTAATATTAAAGAATTTGAGATTGATAGCATTACTAATTTACCAAATTTAGATCTACAACTTCAGAAGTTACGAAGATTTAAGGCAATAATTATTGCTAAACCAACAATACAATTTAATAAAATTGACAAGTTACTTATTGATCAATATATTATGCATGGAGGCCGATTATTAATATTACTAGATGGTGTTCATGCTAACATTGATAGTTTAGATAATTCAAATGGATATTTTATGTCTTCTAAAAACAACTTAAATATTGATGACCAATTATTTAGATATGGAGTAAGAATTAATTCAAATTTAATCCAAGATTTAAGATCAACAGAAATTCCTGTAATTACAGGATACAGTAATAATAAACCTATTCAAGAATTCTATAAATGGCCATACTACCCCTTATTATCAAATAATACAGAACATCCTATTAGTAAAAATATTGATCAAATTAAATGTGATTTTGTAAGTTCTATTGATACTTTAAAAAATAATATTAAGAAAACAATTATTCTATCAAGCTCTAAAAGATCTAGAGAAATTCCTGCGCCTTCTAAAATTAGTTTATCCATATTAGAAAACCCACCACCTATTGAGACATTTAAAGAATCTAATATTCCAATTGGTGTATTGTTAGAAGGTAAGTTTACATCCGTTTTTAAGGATAGAATCATACAAAAAAACAATTCAATAGAATTCAAAAATATCAGTGATAGTACAAAAATAATCATTGTTTCCGATGGAGATATAATATCAAATCCAGTTTCTAATACTAACATCTCCTACCCTCTTGGTTATGATAGATTTATTAATTACACATATGAGGGAAATAAGAAATTTATAATGAATTCTATACAGTACTTATGTGATGAAAATGGTGTTATAAATTTGAAATCAAGAAATATTAAGCTTCGGATGCTTAATAATGAAAAAATTCAAAATCATAAAAACCTTATTATTTTAACAAATATTATTTTACCAATTATTATTTTCCTATCATTTATACTGATTATTAACTTATTTTATAGAAGAAAATATGATTAAAAAAATTATTATTATAGTTTTATCTACAATATTTATTTCTTGTAGTAATAGCTATATAAGTAAAGAAAACGAAAAAAAATTCTCTGTTAATGAAGTAGAAGAAATTGATAAAATTTTTCTTAGCGATAGAAATGGAAATAACATTACATTATCTAAAAAAGAAAATTACTGGCAAGTAAATGAAAAATATAGAGTTAGACCAGATGCAATTAAAACATTACTTTCAACAGTTCAACAAATCTCTGTTCAAAGTCCCGTCTCAGAATCTTCCTACAATAATGTTATAAAACAATTAGCGACAACTGGAGTTAAAGTTGAAATATATTATAACAATTCTGTTAAAACTTATACTGTTGGAGGTTCAACCAATAATCACTTAGGAACTTATATGTTAATGGATAATGCTGAATATCCATATATTCTGCATATACTTGGCTTTAACGGCTTCTTAGCGCCTAGATATGGAATTCAAGGATACAAACTTAATATCAATAATTGGAGAGATAATAAGGTGTTTAAAATCAATTCTGAAGAGATTAAAAAATTATCATTATATGATTATAATAAAAATAAAAATTCTTTTACAATCAATTGTCAACCAATCTCTTTAATTAATAATGAAAGTATTAAAATTAAATATAATATTAATGAAGTCATAAAATATCTAAACCACTTTTCTGATCTAGGATGTGAAGATTTTAAGGGATATGATATTGACTTAACAAGCGAAAAGCTTCTTTATAAATTGATAATTAATTATAATAATAAAGAAGATGTCTTAAAAGCTTATACATTCTCTAAAAAAAATATGAATAGTAATAATTCAAAACCTAATGTTGAAAGAATGTATGCTACATTAAATGATGGAGAGGTTATGCTAATTCAAAATTATGTTTTTAACAAAGTGTTTATATCTATTGATGAATTAAAAGAATAATTATTTTTTTCTATTTAATGAAAAATATATCTTTGAGAAACTAAATAACAATCTTAATAAGTATGAAATTTATAGTAAACAGCTCAACCCTACTAAAAGAACTTCAAAAATTAAATGGTGTTATAAGTACTTCTAATACCTTACCTATATTAGATAATTTTTTATTTGAAATTATAGATGGGAAAATTCGCATGATTGCATCTGATTTAGAGACTACAATGATATCTGAGATATCTGTTGAATCTTCTTCAAATGGAGAAATTACAATTCCATCAAAAATACTTATTGATACATTAAAAACATTTTCAAATCAACCACTAACATTCTTGATTAATGATGAAACTAAAGGTATTGAGATTAGTTCAGAAAATGGTAATTATAAACTAGCTGGTCAAGATGCTAATGAATTTCCTAAGATTCCTTTACTTACATCATCATCATCAATAAGTCTTGATTCTACCATTTTATCAAATGCTATAAACAAAACTTTATTTGCTAGCGGTAATGATGAATTAAGGCCTGTAATGTCTGGAGTATTTTGCGAATTATCTGAAGAACAAATAACGTTTGTTGCTACAGATGCTCATAAGCTTGTTAAACATACAAGAAAAAATATCTCTTCAAATTCAAATACATCATTTATACTACCAAAAAAACCTTTATCTATTATTAAAAATAATATTGATAGTGAATCTGAAATATTGATTGACTTTAGTGATACAAATGTTAAATTTACTTTAGAAAATATAACGTTAATATGTAGACTTATAGATGGAAAATACCCAAATTATGATGCTGTTATTCCAAAGGAAAATCCAAATAAATTAGTAATTAACAAACAAGAACTATTAAACTCTATAAAGAGAGTTTCAATATATGCTAGTAAGACAACTCACCAAATTAGAATTAAAGTTGCAGGTAGTCAGCTCCAAATTACATCTGAAGATTTAGACTTTGCAAATAAGGCAGAAGAAAGACTTACATGTAGTTATGAAGGCGAAGACATGGAAATTGGGTTTAATTCAAGGTTTGTTATTGATATGCTTAATAATATTGGATCTGAACAAATATGTCTCGAAATGAGCGCTCCAAATCGTGCAGGAATTATTCTTCCTTTAGATGGTCAAGATGAAAATGAAGAAACGTTAATGCTAGTAATGCCTGTAATGCTTAACTCATAAAAAACTAATCTTTTACAAGCCTTCCGCTGATTAATCTAGGTATAATATTAGACTTAAACTCTGGCATTAAACAGAAAATTGTGTCTTTTTCCATATTTAAACTTTTTAATCTCTTTCTATGAGCTGAAGTAGCTAAAAAATTAAATATATTATCTTTAGCTTGATTGTATAGACTAATAGAAGCTACTACAGAATCACAATTAGAATTAAATTTTTCTGATAATAATAGTCTTTGAGCTAAACAACCAGAAAAAATTGAATCCTCAAGATTAAATACCCCTTTCCATCCTGAGCATAAAATAATAACATCTTTACTATTATTTATAAGAAAGTCACAAACACTATCAATATTTATAAAGGAAGACGTTACAACATTGTATTCATTTGCAATATTAATTGCTTTAGTTCCATTAGTAGTTGTTAAAACAAGCGATTTACCTTTAATATCTGTATTCATATATTGAAATGGAGAATTTCCATATGAAAAACCCTCTATAGCCATAGCGTTTCTTTCTGCTGCAACAATATAATTATCTTTACCTAGATATTTTTTGGCTTCACTAATACTCTGAACAGGAATAATTTCTTTAATACCATAATGAAAAGCTGTAGAGATTACTGTAGTAGCTCTTAGAAGATCAACGATTACAACAATAGCATCATCAGAAATTATATAATTAGAAAAATTTTCTGGAGTTAAACAGATATTAAGATTTCTTTTATTCTGCATCTAATCAACAAATGGTAATAAAATAATTTTAGCTAAAATAAATTTATTTCTTACCTCTATAAGGATCTCTTGATTAATATTAGAAAATAAAATATCAACATAAGCCATCCCAATTGCCTTATTTAAAGAAGGTGACATTGTTCCTGAAGTAACTATGCCTATCAAATTTTTATCATTATCAAAAACTTTGTAATCTTTTCTTGCAATACCTTTATCAAGAACTTCAAAACCAACTAATTCCTTTTCTAGCCCATCATCTTTTTGTTTTAATAAGTTTTTTGAATTAATAAAATTAGTTGATAATTTAGTAATCCATCCTAGACCCGCTTCAAGTGGAGATGTTTGATCATTTATATCATTACCATATAAACAAAAACCTTTTTCTAATCTAAGGGTATTTCTAGCAGCAAGACCAATAGGCGTAATATTTATTTTAGTTTTAAAGAGGCTATTCCATAAATCAAGAATACTCTCATTTAAAACATATAGTTCAAAACCTAACTCGCCAGTATATCCTGTTCTAGATATGATAACATTATTAATATCTGCAATATTTCCTATTAAAAATGTGTAATATTTTAATTCTTGAATATCTGTATTTGTTAATTCTTTAAGTAAATCTAAAGATTGTGGACCTTGAACAGCTAATAGTGAATATGAATCTGATTTGTTATTGATGGTACAGTTATAGGAATTATGAGTATTTAACCAAGCTAAATCTTTGTTAATATTAGATGCATTTACAACTAACATAAATGAGTTATTACTTAACATATAAACTAATATATCATCTACAATTCCGCCATCTAAATTTGGTAAGCAAGAATATTGAACTTTTCCTTTAACAAGTTTATTAATATCATTAGAAGTAATAAATTGCAAAAACGCTCTAGCACCTTCTCCATTAATAAAAATTTCACCCATATGTGAGACATCGAAAACTCCAACATTATTTCTTACAGATAAATGTTCAGCTATTACTCCCTCATATTGAACAGGCATATAAAAACCTGCATAATCAATCATTTTAGCATTTAATGAGTCATGAGTGTTGTATAAAGATAATTTTTTCATCATATTTATTTATTTAACAAATCTATAAAATCATATCATCAATAACAGCTATATAATCTAATTATATAATAATTAGAATATCAAATTAAATTACTTAAAATTAAAACCCTTCAAATAATTTGAAGGGTTTTAGACTAATAATTAGTAGCGTGAGGGAGATTTGAACTCCCGACCTCAGGGTTATGAATCCTGTATCAAAAAACCTAACTAATTTAACTTAACCTAGTAAAACTAAAAGTTAACTTTCAACAAACACCCTATTTAACCCCATTTCAACTACTTTAAACGCCAAATGTTCTACCAATGTTCTACCACTTTTAATTTGTTATTCAAACATAACACTCTGATTATATGATATTTAAAATAATTTTACAAATCTATAAAAATAAATTTTAATCAATTTGTTCTACCAAAATTAATATTTCATAAGTTTGTATACAACAAACAACACCTATAAATGGCATCAATATCACCAATTATCAGAGAAGAAAGAGTAAGTAAAGGCCTTGTCCCTATTTCAATAAGGGTTACTGTAGATAGAAGGAAGTGTAATATCTCGCTCGGACATAGAATTAAAATTCAAGACTGGGATGATGAAAAGAAAAGAGTAAGAAAATCTCATCCAAACTCTGTAAGGTTAAATAATCTTCTGCAAAATTATATAAGTAAAATTGATAATTATATTCTTCAGAAAGAAGCCCAAAATGAAATGGTAAATTTTGATGAAATAAAGGAAAAGGTGTTCAATAAATCAATCACATCAGATACCTTTAAGGAATACTCTTTAAATTACTTAGAAGAATTATTTATCGCTAAAAAGTTTTCTCAGCACGGTTCAAGTATAGCGCAAATAAATAAAATGGTTCTCTTTTATGGTGATTATGCTAAGTTTTCTGCAATTACAATAAATAGCATTCAAAAATTTAAAGGAGTGCTTAAATCACAATACAATCTATCTGAGAGAAGTATTGTCAATCACCTTATTGCTCTGAGAGCAATTTGTAATAAAGCAATCAGAGATGGGCTAATGAATAAAAACAAATACCCATTTGGTGGTGATGGAATTATTATCCGAATTCCAAGTAGTATAAAAGTAGGCTTAAACCTTAAAGAGATTAAATTATTAGAAGATGCCAAAATAAAGCCCTTTACAACTAAGTGGCATGCAAGAAATGCCTTCCTCCTCTCCTTTTATTTTGCTGGAGCACGAATATCTGATGTTATTCGAATTAAGTGGTCTGATATTGTTGATGGACGCTTACAATATGTAATGGGTAAAAATAATAAAATAAGTTCCGTAAAAATTACATCAAAAGCAAAAGGAATTTTAGACCAGTATAAGACCGTTAAAGTAGAGAATGAAGCATTTGTATTGCCAGAACTAAATAAGCCGAATATAGATACTGAAAATGCTGCATATAAGAAAATACGATTTGCTACTAAAAAATATAACAATTGGCTCAAACGATTAGCAGAAGAAGTTGGTATAGAAAAGAAAGTAACATGTCATATTGCTCGTCACTCATTCGGAAATATTTCAGGAGATAAAATTCCAATACAAATGCTTCAAAAACTATACCGTCATAGCGACATAACTACCACAATTAATTACCAACAAGCATTCATCAATAAAGATACAGATGATGCTTTGGAGTTAGTAATTGGAGGCAATGAAAATGAATAAAATGAAGGGCATTTTAATTTATAATAGAAGTATCTCCTAAAATTTATTTTTTATTTTAAAAAATAAATTTTTACTTGTAAAATAATCAAAATATAGAATAATCTTACCCCCTATTCAACTTACACCACTATTATTTTAACCTAGAAAACCTGCAAAAACTTTTAAAAACTCGCAAAAACATTTATTTATTGATTGTTTATTTTTATTAACCCCTAATAATAGCACTTTACTTTCCTAAAACTAAAAATATCATCAATTACAGCGGCAAGTTGACCAAATCTTAAACTTTTATTATTTGATCCATTATTTTTTTTGTAAAGTTATATAGTTATAATTTTACAAAAGTCTCCACTAAGGTATGACAGGTTTACAATTTATTCATTATTAATTCTATTGTTTCGTGCTTTGGAGGAAGTGTTGCTGTAATTTTAATCTCGAAATTAAAGAATAAAATGAATAATAACAATGGGTAACAATGTCTATAAAACATAGCTATTAAGTGCTAAATTTAAAGGGTTAAAATTAACAAAAACTATATACTAGAATTTTAAGCTAAACAGTCCACTTTGGTTTGACGGATTACATTTCTTTAATCTTTTGAAAAAGGTGTTAATTTTATTTAAACCGAAAATATCTTTAAATTATTAAACTAAGGTAATTACAATTATTAATTAAAAGTATGATAGACATCATACCTCAGTTTATTCTACTTAAATAATTTTGTCCTAATTATTAACTAATCTATTTTATTATGAAAACAGGAATTAAAAAAATCGCAATCAGCTTACTAATGATATTTGGGAGTTCGTCATTGTTTGCACAATTTACTATGGATGCACAATTAAGGCCTAGAACTGAGGTAAGAACTGGCTCTAAAGATGCATTATCGGTAAAAAATCAGAAAGAAGTAATTAATACTTCTCAGAGAACACGACTTAACCTAAACTATAAGGCAAGTGATTATAGTGTCAAGGTTAGTTTGCAAGATGTAAGAAATTGGGGAAGCGCTAGTACGTTAAGTAATGGAACAGACAATAACTTTGATATTCATGAAGCCTGGGTCGAAATAATGTTAACTGATAACTTTAGCATGAAAGGAGGGAGGCAAGAGTTGGTTTATGATGATCATAGAATAATGGGTAATGTTGGTTGGGCACAGCAAGCAAGAAGTCATGATTTAGGTATTATTGAATACAATGGGCTATTTAATGCGCATTTAGGGCTAGCCTACAACAGTAATAATGAGGTTGTTGGTTCATATGAGAAAATGAACTATTTATGGATAAGTAAAGATTTAAACACTATTAAAACTAGTATTTTAGGTTTGGAAAAAGACAAGCTGATTACTTTTGGAGGAAGACTATCAACAACAGTAAAAGATATTGCTTTAAACCTAAACTATTATTCACAAAACAATGGAGGTGATTTGAATGGAACTTTACTTGGTTTAGCTGGAAATTATAACTTAACAACTAATTTAAATATAGGGTTGGGATACGAACAAATATCAGGAGCAGATTCAGAAAACTTAGCCTTCAGTCCAGTATTTGGTACTAATCATAAGTTCAATGGTCATATGGATTATTTTTATGTAGGAAACCATGCTAATTCCGTAGGGCTAAACGATATGTATTTCTCATTAGGATATAGTTTAAAGAAAGCTAAATTAAATGCAGTATACCATCTCTTTAGTGCAGATACTGAAATGGATAATAATCTAGATGGGAATTTAGGTAATGAGATTGATATGTCACTCTCCTACGCATTTAATGAAGATATAAAATTTAGCTTTGGACATTCCATTTACAATGCAACAGAAAGTATGATTAACTTAAAAGGAGGTGAAATTGAGGGGGTTAATAATTGGACTTATTTTATTATAAGTGTTAATCCGAAACTCATAAAGTAATAATTACAGATACTACAAATGTTATTTTCAGATTAGAGGGGTTTTTCTCATAATCCTCAACTTTATATTTACTCCATAAAAATACCTAGTTCCAAGAATAAAAAGGAACTAGGCATTTTTTTATGCGACAGAAGAAAATAATTAACTGTTTTTTTCCATTTCTATAGATTTTGGGAAAAGAATATTATTCTCTAAATGAATATGAATATGTAAATCATCTTGAAACTCTTTTAGATGATGATAGAGCGCTCTATAAGTGTTGCATCCATGAGAAGGAGGAGTAAAGTTATTACTTAATCTTTCAATTTCCTTAAATATATCTCCAGCACTATCATGTTCGTGTTCCATCATTTTAATAGGATCCTTAACTGATCCAAAAGGAACTGAAATACTTTCTCCTTTTCGATTAGCAATGGCCAAGTTAACAATATGAGGAAATAATATCCCCTCCTCTTTACTCATGTGTTGTTCTAGCTCCAGTTTTACTTCTCTGAATAATTTTGCAATTTCAATGTTTTCAGGATTTGACTCCCCATGAACTTTGGCAACCTTATCAGCAAATTGTAAGATAATTGGAGCTGCTTCTGAAACATAAGAATGATGAGTTTTTAAAATATATTTTACCAATACATCTAACTCCATATTATTATAGTCAGTATGAGCCTTGCCTTTATCTAAATTA
>JABGXK010000016.1 GCA_018675825.1 Flavobacteriales bacterium
ATTTATACATCAATAGCTTATAGAGGCTTACCATTGAATTTATATCTTCTTTATGTACTTTTTCATCAGGACTATGTACATTCGTCTCAGCTGCTCCTATAAAGCACCAATCAATAGGGTATGGGCTTTTTTGAATTTCATTTCCATCACTTCCTCCTGAATCTTCAACTTCAAGCTGATATTTAATTCCTGATTCTTTTGTAATAGAGATTATTCTATTAATAAACTCTTTTCTTGGAATACCACTATCTCTCAATGAAATTACAACACCCTTGTTTTCCTGAATTCCTTTTGTTATCCAAGTAATATCAGATATTAATGCATTATAGATATTAAATTTGTTAAATATAAAATTTGTTAAATATCCTACTGAACCTCCACCATGTTCTTCCCAAGAAGAGAAAACTATTATTCCATTTTCTAAAGTTTCTGCAACTTTTAAAGCATTCCACACACCAAGTCTATTGTCTAAATAGCAAGATTGAATATGATTACTTGTATCTCTAAAATTTGGCTTAAAAGTTAAAGAAGTTCCTCTTTCAATAATTCTTTTAAAGTCAACAAAAAGTTTCTTATCTTTTTTAATTAGTTTTCCTTCGATTTGACCAATACTATCATTACCAACTAATAAAATATTTTCATCAGTTACTGGACCACCAATTTTAATAATTTCATTATTGTATTTAACTGTAAATCCAATACTATCCATATGAGCATAAATTGCAGTTCTAGGAACTCCAAAACATAGAACAATACAATCTTGAAAACCTTTGCCATAATATAGAGTAGGTCTTGTTTTCCACGTGTTCATATTTTTATTGATATAATTAATTATATATTTACTGATTTGGTTTTCTTCTCCTGAAGGAGCATGGATGCTACATAATTCTTTTAATATTTTCATTTAATTATTTTTATAAATTCTACATTTATTTTGTGATTGTCAAGAAATATCTTTTTTAATATATCAGCCTTATTAATAGATATTGAATATGTAATTTCTGAATTAATATTATTTTCCTGAGAAATTATTTTTGCATCATATTTTTTAATATTTTTCATTATAAAATCTATGTCATTATAATTATATTTTACAGTATAAATTTCCTTTATTTCTAGAGAAATTATTTTATTGTTCTTTATAGAGTTATAAGCAGCATTTTTATATGATCTAATTAAACCACTAATGCCTAGCTTGATTCCACCAAAATACCTAACAACAATTATTAATGTATTTGTGAGGTTATTTGAATTAATTTGTCCTAAAATTGGTCTGCCTGCTGTGCTACTTGGCTCACCATCATCATTTACCTTTATAACTGATTTATCTGGATTCAGTATATAAGCATAACAAAAATGTCTGGCGCCATGCTCCTTTTTTTTGACTTGATTTAAATAATAATTAATTTCATTTTTATCTTTGACAATGAATGCATAGGATATAAATTTAGACCCTTTTTCTTTATAAATCCCAGTAGAGGGTTTTTTTAATTGATTATATGAATTGTCAAATAACATTATAATAAATTACTAGTATTGATAACATAGAAATCAATATTCCAACAACATTCCTTCTAGTTAATATTTCTTTATAAATAATTACCCCTACAAGAGTTGTTGAAACAACAACTCCAACACTATTTAGAGGTAGAATTAAGGATGTTTTATTTATGAATTCACTTGATTGCAATGCCTTTAAGAAATATAAAATAGAGTAGAAGTTAGGTATTCCGAATATTATCCCCCAAATTAAATTCTTAAGTTTTATACTAACTTTTCTAAATTTATATTGAAATGATAATATTATTAGGCCAGTAATACTAGCACTAATAAAAAGCATTAAAAAGAATAACATAGTTTCATCCTTTTTAATATAGAATTTTGAATCATTGAGAATTATATCTACAAGTCCTTGTCCAAAGAAAATAATAGCTATTAGCCATATATATTTATTATTAAATTTAAATGAAGAATTATTTGTAGATGAAAAATAAATTCCAATTAATACTAGCACTATACCAATTAATATAGAAAGTGAAAAAGATTCACCTTTATATAGAATTATTGATGCAATTACTGGAATTATAAAGGACATTTTATTAATTACAGATGTGACGGTTATTCCAACTTTTTGGACGCACAAAGCGTATATATTAAAAATACTTATAAATAGTATGCCAATAAAGATTGAGTGATAAATCCATTCTGATTCTATAATGTTTTTAATATTAATAGTGTCTTCAATAAAATAAAATGCTAGCAATGTTGATACTATATAATTAACTAGTAATGCTTGCAGATTATTTATATTATATTTTTCAAATAACTTGAATAATATGACTAATATATTGAATAGGAATATTGATATTGCTAGATATATCATTTGATATAAATATCTAGTAAATCATTATCAATACTTTTGGAAAGAATTTTTTTAATATCTGGTATAATAGGCGATTTAATTCCTTTTTTTAAGAGTTTTTTTGTTGTAAATACTCTTACCTCATCATAAATATTTTTATCAATAAACTTATTTAAAGTATAAGCTCCACCTTCAACAATAATTGATGTTATATCCATATTATATAATTCATTTAGCATCTCACTAATTAAATTTTTAAAATTAACTTTTAGATAATAATTTGTAGCTGAAGAAAGTGTTTTGATTTCATTAAAAATAATTGTCTTTGATTCGTTATTAAATACATTCATGTCTTTATTAAATGATAAATTTTTATCAATTATTATTCTAATTGGATTTTCCCCAGCTATTAATCTAACATCTAATGAGGGATTATCTAATATTACAGTATTAGTACCTACAAAAATTGAATCTTCTTCTGATCTCCATCTATGAACAATCATTCTTGATTGCTCAGAAGTCATCCAAAAAGGCTTAGTTTGATCAATAGGAGCAATAAAATTATCGGCACTTTTGGCCCATTTTAAAATTATATATGGTCTTTTTTTCTGTATAAATGTAAAAAAACGCTTATTTAGCTCAAGACATTCTTTTTCTAAAATTCCATATATTACTTTAATAGAATTTTCCTTTAGTTTTTTAATGCCATTTCCTGAAACTTTGGGATTTGGATCTAAACATCCAACAACAACAGTTGGTATCTCTTCTTTAATTATTAGTTCTGAACAAGGAGGGGTTTTGCCAAAATGACAACACGGTTCTAAATTAACATATAGTGTTGATTTCTTCAGTAATGATATATCTTTAACGCTCTTAATTGCATTTACTTCAGCATGCTCCTTTCCGTATTTTTCATGAAATCCCTGTCCAATAATTTTATTTTTATAAACTATAATAGAACCGACCATAGGGTTTGGTGAAACATTACCAATTCCAACTTTAGCTAATTCATTACATTTTCTAATAAAATACTCATGATTTTTCATTATTCAAAAATAGCTATTTATATATTTGTACAATGCAAATATTAGCTAATATAATTCCTTATTTTATTAGTCAAGTAGAAAATTTCTCTAGAAGAGAAAGGATTTCTTTTGCTTACTTATCTATTGAAAACGTTTTAGGTTTTAGTAAATCTGATTGTATTTTAAAAAATGACTTTAAGATTAATAAGAAGGATATCAAATCATTAATAAATATTGTTAATCAACTTAAAAAAAATGTGCCTATTCAATATATTTTTGAAGAAACTATATTTTATAATCTAAAATTTAAACTTAATAAATCAACTTTAATACCAAGAAATGAAACAGAAGAATTAGTAAAATGGGTATTACAGTATAAGTTTAATTCATTATTTGATATTGGAACAGGCTCAGGCTGTATTCCAATAAGTATTGCAAAAAATAGTAACTCTATAATTTCAGCCTTAGATATTTCATTAGATGCTTTAGAAATAGCAAAAATTAATGCTATGTATCACAATGTTAAGGTAGATTTTATTTGTGATGATATTTTCTCATATATACCTAAAAGAAAATATGATATAATAATTAGTAATCCTCCATATGTTCTTAAAAGTGAGAAAGTTTTTATGTCTAAACATGTTTTAGATCATGAGCCTCATTCTGCGTTATTTGTTGATGATTCTAACCCAATAATTTTTTATGAGCGAATTATCAAATTATCTTCTGATTATTTAAATGATAATGGTATGTTATTTTTTGAAATTAATGAAAAGTATAGTGGAGATATTATTAAAATATTATCTAAATATAATTTTGTTGATATAGAGTTGAAAAAAGATATAAATGATAGAGATAGAATGATAAAAGCTGTAATGAAATAGTTACTTTTGATTTAAGTTTAATTTATTTAAAATGATTACAAAAGAAGAAGTTATAAGAATCCAGAATAAATGGTCAAATGGATTACTTGACATTGTAAATCAACATCAGAATAATGATGATTATTTAAGATGTGCTTCTAACTTTATTGATGATTTATATGATTATGAATCGGGAGAAGTATTGTTTAAACCTACTTTAGCTTCATCAATACAATTTAGAAACACTAAGGAAGGAGCCTTATCATATTTTGTTGGGAGAAATGATAAATTTTTAGAAGATACTGGCTTTGTTTTAAGAAATTGGACTAAAATAAGATGGGAGAATTATAACATTAGAACTTTCAAAAATTTTGCTTTTGCCATGGGAAATTATTATTTTACTAATCATGATGGAGAACTGAAAGTTGAGTTTTCTTTTGTTTACAGAAAAGATATTAATAACAATTTAAGAATTATTCTTCATGACTCACATTTACCATATCAAAAATAAATGAATGATGAACAAAGAATAATTTCCTTAAGAAAGGAACTAGAACGTCATAATCATTCTTATTATGTTCTTGATAAGCCAACTATTTCAGATTTTGAATTTGATAAATTATTATATGAGCTTCAAGAATTAGAAAATAAATTTCCTAAACTTTTTGATATTAATTCTCCAACACAAAGAGTAGGAGATGGACTAATTAGTAGTTTTGAAACTATTGATCACAAATATCCAATGCTTTCTCTTGGAAATACTTATTCTGAGGATGATTTATTTGATTTTGATAAAAGAATAAAAAA
>JABGXK010000133.1 GCA_018675825.1 Flavobacteriales bacterium
AACAGTAGAACCTGGAGTTATAAATCAAGTTTTTAGAGATGCTGTAGAGGAAAAAGATCTTTTTTATCCTCCAGATCCAGCTAGTAAAGGAAGTTCTTTTTTAGGTGGTAATATAGCTGTAAATTCTGGTGGTCCAAAAGCTCTAAAATATGGTGTTACAAAAGATTATGTTCTAAACCTAGAAGTAGTTTTACCAACTGGACAAATTATTTGGACAGGAGCCAATGTTCTTAAAAATGCTACAGGATATGATCTTACATCGTTAATGATTGGTAGTGAAGGTACTTTAGGCATAATAACTAAGATAGTTTTCAGATTAATTCCTTTACCAAAAAAAGATATATCAATATTAGTTCCATTTAACTCTGCAGTAAAAGCATGTGAAGCTGTCTCTGCTGTCTTTTCAGCTGGAATAACTCCTTCTGCATTAGAATTTATTGAAAGAGATGCAATTGATTGGACTCTTAAGTATACTGACATTCAAATGGATATTCATCCTAACGTACAAGCTCATTTACTTATAGAGGTAGATGGAAATAATTTAGATATGTTGTTTTCTGAGTGTGAAAAGATTTCAGACATAATGTATAAATATGAATGTGGAGAAATTTTACTAGCAGATAGTAAAGAACAAAAAGATAGATTATGGAAAATGAGAAGAGCAGTAGGAGAGGCTGTTAAATCTAATTCTATTTACAAAGAAGAAGATACTGTTGTTCCTAGAGCAGAATTACCAATTTTATTAAGTGGGGTCAAAGAAATAGGTAAGAATTATGGATTTGAATCTGTATGCTATGGACATGCTGGAGATGGTAATTTACATATCAATATTATCAAAGGAAATATGTCAGATCATCACTGGGATAATGAACTTTACAAGGGTATAAGAGAGATTTTTGAGTTGACAAAGAAACTTGGAGGTACTATAAGTGGAGAACATGGAATTGGTTTTGTGCAGAAGCAATATCTAGATATTGTATTTTCTGAGAAAGAAATAGAATTGCAAAAAGGAATTAAAAATTTATTTGACCCAAAAAATATACTTAATCCAGGAAAGATTTTTAATTAGATTAAAATATCGAATATTACAAATACTCCAAACACAACAGAAGCAATTCCATTTGTTGTAAAGAAAGCAATATTAATCCTTGAAAGATCATCTTTACTAATAATTCTATGTTGAAATACTAGTAATGATGAAAAAATAAAAGCACCACACCAATATAAAACAGAAAAGTTGTTAAATGACCACCCAACATAGAGAATGAGAATAACTGTAGCGCTGTGTAATAGTTTGGCAACTATTAAAGCATTCTTCCTACCAAAGAAAACCGGTATAGATTTTAAATTGTTCTTAGCGTCAAATTCTTCATCTTGTAAAGAATAAATAATATCAAATCCTGCAACCCAAAATAAAACAATAAGTGAGAAAATTATTGGTTCTATATTAAATGTTTCTGTGACGGCTAAATACGCTCCTATAGGAGATAGGGATAATCCAACTCCAAGAATTAAATGACATAATGATGTGAATCGCTTAGTATAACTATATCCAAGTATTATTAACAAAGCAAGTGGAGATAAAAAGAAACATAATTGATTTATAAAATATGTTGTTGTTACAAATAAAAAAGAATTTAAAATTACAAATGCTAGAGCGGAAGATGCTTTAATTTTTTTATTTGGAATCTCTCTTGTTTTTGATGTTCTTGGATTAATTGTGTCAATTTCTCTATCTATATATCTGTTAAAAGCCATTGCTGCTGATCTAGCAAAGATCATACATAACAAAACATAAATTAAAATATTAATAGAAAAATTATCATTAGGATATGCTAGAAAAAAACCTATTAAAGCAAATGGCAGAGCAAAAATAGTATGACTAAATTTAATTAGCGATAAATAGTTTTTCATAGTTCAAATGATAATGTAGAGTCTTTTGTTATTAACCAATTTTCATCAAATTTTTCAAGCTCTATCCAGAATAAACCATTTGGATCGTCATCTTTTCTTATCAGTTTCCATTTTCCTTTTATTTTAGCTGTTTTTGCTGTAGTTAAGTTTGTATTCAATATCTCTAATTTGAGTTCTCCCATACTAGATTTAGTTGGGTAGCTATTTTTGTATCTTTCAAGTGTTGCTTTCCATCCATATGCTGGTTGATGTCTTAATGAAGTAAAGATAAGATCTTCTGAATTCCAATAACCTTGCATAAATCCATCAATATCTCCATTGTTCCAGCATTCTTGTTGGGTTGTTAATATTCTTTTTATAGCATTAATCTCTGAGGGATCTTGCTTTATAGTCTCAATCGTTTTAGTGTTATTTATATTACAAGCAAATAAAATAGTAAAAATAAAAGTTAAGAGGATTTTCATTAAGCAAAACTAGCTAAATTTATCTATTATATTTTACGATATTTGTATTATGAAAGCAAAGGTTCAAATACCAAAAGGAACACGTGATTTTACTCCTAATATAATGTTTAGGAGGAATTATATCTTCAACATTGTTAAATCTAATTTTGAGCGCTATGCCTATTCCCCAATAGAAACGCCTGCAATGGAAAATCTAGATACTTTGACTGGTAAATATGGAGAGGAGGGAGATCGTTTAATTTTTAAGATTTTAAATTCTGGTGATTTTCTTTCAAAATCTAATATTAATGAAAATACAACCTCTAAGTTACTAGCTAAAGAAATATCTGAAAAAGCTCTTAGGTATGATTTAACTGTTCCATTTGCAAGATTTGTCGTTAATAATAAAAATAAAATCACATTTCCATTCAAGCGTTATCAAATGCAGAATGTTTGGAGAGCAGATCGTCCTCAAAAAGGTAGGTTTAGAGAATTTTATCAATGCGATGCAGATGTAATAGGTTCTAAATCATTATTAAATGAAATTGAACTAATTCAACTTTGCGATGATATTTTTACTGATTTAAGAGTTCCTAATATTAAAGTATTAATTAATAATAGAAAAATTCTTGCAGCTATGATAGAGATGATGTCTGCATCTGAATTTTTTGATGATTTTGTAATTATTCTTGATAAAATTGATAAGATTGGTTTGCAGAAAGTAGAAGAAGAATTAATTAAAATTGGAGTCCAAAAGAATAAATTAAATCTTCTTAATAAATTCTTAAATATTACTGATATTGATAAGTTAACTGAACTTTTAGGTGACTCTAAGTTAGGTATATTAGGAGTTCAAGAGCTTAGATTTATAATGAAAAACATTCAAAATTTAAATTTAAAAAATTCTGAATTAAAGTTTGACATCTCTCTTGCTAGAGGTTTAGATTATTATACAGGATCTATACTTGAAGTTAAATCTAAGGATCTAAATATTGGTAGTATAGCTGGAGGAGGTAGGTATGATGATTTAACAAGTGTTTTTGGATTAAATGACATATCTGGTGTTGGTATTTCTTTTGGTATTGATCGGATCTATTTAGTAATGGAAGAACTTGATTTATTTCCTAAAAATATTGATATTTTTACTAAAGTTATGTTTGTAAATTTTGGTGAAAAGGAATCCCTATATTGTCTTACATTACTAAAAGAATTAAGAGATAATAATATTAGTGCTGAACTGTATCCTTCTTCAGTAAAAATTAAAAAACAAATGGCTTATGCAGATAATAAAGGAGTTCAATTTGTAATAATGATTGGAGAAGATGAAATAGAATCAGATACATTAACTATTAAAAATATGAATACTGGTGAACAAAATAATTTGACTCTTCCTCAATTCATAAAAAAAATATCTTAGATGAAAATTTTTAAAATTGGAGATATTCCATTATCTATTTCTCATATTTCGGATATTTTAAGAGAAGATACAAATATAGTTTTAAGTACTTCTGCTAAGAAAAAAGTCAAACTCAACAAAGAATATCTTGATAGAAAGATTCAAAAATCTAATAAACCAATTTATGGTATAAATACTGGATTTGGTTCTCTCTGTAATCATGCAATTAATGAAGATCAACTAAGTAAATTACAATTTAATTTAGTTGTCTCACATGCATGTGGAACTGGAGATGAGGTGCCTAAGAAGCTTGTTAAAATAATGTTACTTTTAAAAGTCCAGTCACTATCTCTAGGTCATTCTGGAGTTCAATTCGAAACTATTAATCGTCTTATAGAGATGTTTAATAATAATATTCTTCCTGTTGTTTATCAACAAGGTTCATTAGGAGCTTCTGGAGATTTAGCTCCACTTGCACATTTATCACTTCCTCTGATAGGTTTAGGTGAAGTTGATTTTTTAGATAAGGTTGGTAAGTATAAAAGATACGGCTCTAAGCAATTATTAAAAAAAATGTCTTGGGCTCCTATCAAGTTACAAGCCAAGGAGGGTCTTGCTTTATTAAACGGAACCCAATTTATGTCAGCTTATGGTGTTTGGTGTTTAATTAGGGCTCAAAAACTTTCATATTGTTCTGATTTAATTGCAAGTATTTCTATTGATGCTTTTGATGCTAGGAGTGAGAGTTTTGATCCATTAATTCATTCAGTTCGTCCACACAATGGTCAAATAAAAACAGCTGATAACATAAGAGAATTTTTATTTGAGAGTGAAATTCAAAATCAAGACAAGGAACATGTTCAAGACCCGTATTCTTTTAGATGTATTCCTCAAGTTCATGGTGCTACCAAGGGTGTAATTTCTCATGTTTTCGATATTTTTACTACTGAGATAAATTCAGTCACTGATAATCCTACTATCTTTTTTAAAGAAGATAAAATAATTTCTGGAGGTAACTTTCATGGCCAGCCTTTGTCGATGGCTTTAGATTATTTAGCAATAGCTATGTCTGAATTGGGATCAATTTCTGAAAGAAGAATATTTCAGCTTATATCAGGAAAAAGAGGATTACCAGCCTTTTTAGTATCAAATCCAGGGCTTAATTCAGGCATGATGATTCCACAATATACAGCTGCAAGTATTGTTAGTCAAAACAAGCAGTTATGTACTCCAGCATCTGTTGATAGTATTGTGTCATCAAATGGACAAGAAGATCATGTTAGTATGGGAGCAAATGCAGCGACTAAATTATATAAAGTTGTTAAAAATACTGAAAGTATTCTTGCAATTGAATTAATGAATGCTACTCAAGCTTTAGCATTTAGAAATATAAAATCATCTAATTTTATTGAATCAATCTTAAATATTTATAGAGATAAGGTAGATTTTCTTGATAAAGATAGATTAATGCGAGATGATATTGAAAAATCAATAGAATTTATTTCTGATCTTAATATTGATGATGAATTGCTTTAATCTTTACCTTTAAAGACATATTCGATTATATTAGAGCCCATTTTTAAAGCTTTTATTCTAGTTTCATAGCTATCATTATGCACTTCAGGATCCTCCCATCCATCACTTAGATCTGATTCATAAGTATATAAGCAAACTAATCGTTCATTATAAAATATTCCAAATGCTTGAGCTGGTTTAGCATCATGGATATGGATTTTTGGTAATCCATTTGTGAATTTATAAGTTTGATTAAAG
>JABGXK010000134.1 GCA_018675825.1 Flavobacteriales bacterium
AAACTTTTTCGGTGGTTTATTGTTTTTTCTTTGATCAATTAATTCTGATTGCTGAGAAGCTTGTATTTTAGTCCTATCATCTTTCCTATCTTCTTTATACTTCTCTTTATCTTTAATTACATTTAAATCAGCGTCTTTAAGCTGCATGTTCATTTCAAACTCCTTTTGCATCAACATCATTTTAATTTCAGCTTCTCTTTCTAGCTTTTGTGTGTCTAATTGTGATTGCACTTGTGCTAATTGCCCTTTACTCTGAGTTATTGCTTGTTGCTTTTGAATATCGGCTTGAGCTGCTGCTTGAGCTGCTTGAGTGTTAGATTGTGTTTGCATTTGAATATTTTCCTGCTGTATGGCTCTATCTTGTTCAGACTTTTGTTTTCTTCTTAACTTTAATAGTTGATTAGCAAGTTTTAAATTTCTTATTTCTCTAACATCGATTGCGTCTTCTAAATTAATTTGTTCTTTTTGAAGAGACACTTGTATGTTGTTTTCAAGTAATTGTTTTTCTTCTTCATCGGGAGTTAATTGTAAAAATATTCCAAAGTCATGAAGCTGTAGTTTACTTATTTCATCTAAAGTTCCAACATTAGATCTACCTATAGCTTGTATAAATGATTTTCTAGTTGGGCTAAATTCTAGCACATCTGATATTCTAAGTGATATTGCCTCAGCTGTTTTTAGTGTAAGATATAATCCACCTTGCAATATATGCCTTGTTGCTGTATTTGAATTTGCAGCTGCAATTTTTTGTAATCCTACTAAAGCATTTTTATCTGGTGTTGAACCATCTCTTGCTTCGTTTAACCCGGTCACATCTCTTATCATTTGTAAATAATAATTATATGAATTAATTAAACTTGATATTTTAGCGTTAGCTCCAGATGATTGTAATTCTTGTACAGGAACTCTACCGTTATTAAACTCACCGTCTTGTGTCATTGATCTACCAATAACAGAACCTGTTTGAAAATACATATTCAACGCTTCTTGCGCGTTGTAATTAGTTCCATTACCTAAATCTATTTCAGCAATACCATCAGCATCTAAATAAACTCCATCAGGAACCATTCTTGATAATACTTGTTGTAGTTTTAAATGTGTTAATTGAATCATATCAGCAAACGTTGTCATTCTACTTACAAGAGATTCAACTCTACCTTTATATATTCTTGGTGCTACAATATTATAACTAAACTGCGCTTTAACAGTATCCGCTTTTGGTCTAGTCATGTTTTCAGCCAACTGCCATCTCAATAATTTATTAGTGCCTATTATTTTAGCGCCTTCATAAATTACCTCTATCGTTCTTGATTCTTTAGTAAACCTAGCCCTAGAATCTTTAGGTGGATTAAAGTCACCATCTTTTTTAATAGCTTTCGATGCACCCGATGAAGTTTCTTTTATTTTATGTATTTGGTCTTTATATGTTTTATATTCAAAATACAATACATATACGTGAGAGTTATCTTCACTATCGTTTCCTGCATAAGATTTATTATATAACTTAGCGTTTGTTCCTTGTCCCTCTACATCTCTTCTTATATCTTCATCTGTTAAATGCGGATATTGTTTCTTTAAATCAACTACAGAAACTTTTCTAATTTCACCAACATAATATATATCATCAAAATGCGGTGATTCCGTATATGAATAAACTAAATCAGCAGGGTCTACATATTTTATATTGATACCTTCAGATGTTGTGTATTCATTTTTAACAGCACCCATACCAATAACAGCTATATCGTAATCTAATCTTTTCTTTATTAATTCGTATTTATTATAATCAAATACATTGTTAATCGCCTCTTCTTCTGCTATTTCAACAGAATCTTTATAATTTAATTGCATGTGTAATTGCAATTCTTCTTCATTTTCAGGTAAATTATTTCTGTCGGTTTCATACAAATTAATTCCAAACTCATTTAAAACAGAGTCATTAAAATTTTTCGTACGCATATCTTTTAGCATAGCCTCCACATAATCAGTTCTTTTTTGTACCGACGCTGGGTCTTGCGAATATGCTTTTATATCATATGTTCTTTCCGCAATACCATTTACTACAATATCCACAAACTTAGGTATAATAGGAACAGGCTTCCAATCTATGTTTAAATATGATAAATCACCATTAATAGATAATTCGTCTTTATATTT
>JABGXK010000135.1 GCA_018675825.1 Flavobacteriales bacterium
TCAAGAACAGCCTTATTATCTGCCATATCATTATATGTATGAAAAACTCTTTGAGCAGCAATATATGATAACCCAACTATTGATCCCCACTCATTCATTGCATCAAGATTCCATGCAGATTGCATTACTTTATGAAAAGATAAAGCTGAAACATCAAAACCTTTCATTGTATAGTCATAATTTTGTTTATAGTAAGGATTACCTTTTCTAACATTTACAGACATTCCAATTGAATGTAAAACAAAATCAATTTTACCACCAAGCTCTTTTATTGATTCAATAAAAAGATTATTTAAATCCTCCATATTGGTAGCATCTGCTGCAATAACTATTGAATTTGTCTCTTTTGCTAATAAATCTATTGACCCCATTCTTAATGCTATAGGTGCATTTGTAAGAACAAATTTAGCGCCTTCAGCATGAGCATGTTGTGCAACTTTCCAAGCAATAGATTTATTATCTAAAGCTCCAAAAATAATACCACGTTTTCCCTTTAATAAATTATTATTCATATTTAAAATTTTTACAAATATATAATTATTGATTTAACAATTCTTTAGCATTTGAAATTGCTGCATCTGATATTTTTTTACCACTTAATAATTTAGCGATTTCTATTATTCTTTCCTTTTTGTTTAATAATCTAACTTCTGTTTTAGTAATATTATTTTCGATAAGTTTAGATACTTTTATATGATTGTCAGATTTTGATGCAATTTGTGGTAAATGAGTTACAGAAATTAATTGGGTAGTTTTACTAATACTTTTCATAAGATCACCCATGTAACTTGCTATCTTTCCAGAAACCCCAGTATCAATTTCATCTAAAATTAATGTTTGAATACCATCATAATTTGCAATTTCATATTTTAAAGCAAGCATTAAACGTGAAATCTCACCACCAGATGCAATTTTATTTATGTCTTGAACAGAAACTCCTGGATTAGAGCTAAATTGAAATTTTATGTTATCATCTCCAGTAGAATCAAGATTGTTTTTTTTATCAATTTTTATTTTAAATGATGCATGAGGCATAGCTAATAAATTAAGTAAATCTTTAATCTCTTTCTCAAATTGAGGTATTATTTTTTTTCTTGAAATTGAAAGATTATTTGCAGAATTAATTAGTTTTTTAGAATTATTATCAATTTCACTTAATATTTTTTTCTTTCTAACTTCAAAATTTTCATAAATATTAAGTTCTTTCTTAATTGATTCATGAATACTTAGTAAATCAGAAAGATTATTTACATTATGTTTATTAAATAACTTATTAATTATATCCTGTCGATTTAAAAGTTCATCAAGATTATGATAATTATTATTAATAGTTTCAGAAATTATTGATAACTCATCAGAAATATCTTTTAAATCAATAAGATTTGCTTCAACCCTATTTTCAAGTTCTTTAAATTTATCAAATCGAGAAAGTATCTTTTTTATTTTACTTAAATAATCTATAACATAATTTTCATCAGATAAAATTTGAATTGAGTTATTTGCTATATCAGATATTTCACTAATATTCTGTAAAGTATCAATTTTATTTTCAAGTTTTTCATATTCATTTATCTGAATTTCATTAACAATAATTTCATCAGAATGAAATTTATAAAGTTCATAATCCTTATCGCTTAAAATTCTTTTATTGTTAAACGTTTCTAATTTGTCAAGAAGTTTATTATGGTTATCATATAATAAATGATATTCATTTTTTATCTCTGAATTACAAGCAATCTTATCCAATATATTTAATTGCTCTAAATTATTTTTAATTAACAAATTTTCATGTTGAGCATGTATCTCAATAACCAATTTACTGAATTCTGATAAAATTGAAACTGATACTGGAGTATCATTAATAAATGATCTGCTTTTACCATATTGATTAATTTCTCTTCTAATTAATGTGTTGACATAAAAATCAAGATCATATTTTTCAAAAAATGAAATAATTTTATTAGAAATTATAAATTCAGCTTCAATTACACATTTATTAGTATTTAATTTTGATCTATCAATTCTTTTACCAAAGAGAAGAGACATTGCATCTAAAATAATAGATTTACCAGAGCCAGTATCTCCAGA
>JABGXK010000136.1 GCA_018675825.1 Flavobacteriales bacterium
ATACCAGGCATTCCATTAGCAGAAGGAGGTCCTTCATAGAAAGTAAAGCTCTTCCCATTTTGTCTGTTTTTAATACTTTTCTTAAAAACATCATTTTTTTTCCAAAGACTTAAAATATCTCTATGAATAGAGGGTAGGTTTAACTCTTTATACTCTTTAAATTTACTCATGTTTTTTTACTGCTAATGCATGCAAATATAGGTTTTGCTTTAAGATAAACAATGAATGAAAATCTAATTATTTTGCAATAATTTTCTTTTCAACACTTCCATCAGTGTAAATATATAAAAGAGGGGTATTGTAGTGAAAACTAGCTCTTCTTCCTAAAAGATCTGTAATTTTTATTAGTTCTTTAGTATTTGATTGAGGATAATTAGTTATTCCTGATAATGAAGAATATTCATAAAACTCGTATTCTGCTCTTTCTGGAGAAAGCATAATAGTTTGAAAGTTTTTAGCCTTTAAATAAAAATTTACTTTTAATGCAGATGGAAAAGGAATATAGCATGAATAAACCCCATCATTAGCCTGGGTATCTCCATTAGTTCCGTCGTCATACATATCAAAAGATTGAAACTTAGATTTGAATTCATTTTTAGTTGCCATTAACTCAACAGAACTTTCATTAGTAGCATTAATAGTAATAATATTATTAGAAACGCTTAATCCATAAAGAGTAGGAGGGGTTTGTGATATTTCACTATGCGTTTGCAGATATGGAATCCGATGCCTTAGCGTTGACATAATACCTCCAAAACCATAACCTCCCCATAAACCAAAAGAAAGATCTTGCTCAACATTATTAATATAATCTGAAATTGAAAAAAGCTTATTTGGATCATCATCAACTGCTGTATAGGCCATGCTTTGCATACTTAATATATCACTTCTTATCAGATTTGTATCTAGTTCGTTTATAACAGTCCTAAGATGAGCTGTATATTGTTTTCTATATTCAGGATTGTTAAATAACACAGATGTTAAAGGCCTGAAAAGTGAAGGGTCATCACCATAATAAGGATCAAATTGCTGTGGGTGTGAAGGTCCTTGGGGAGTGAGAATATCCCATCCAAGTAATGCATTAATAAAGCTTTGACTTAAATCCCAAGGAATCATTTGAAATAAACCATCCTCTGCTTGGTAGAAGTAGTAGTTATGGACATAATAACCATTGTATGAGTCATAATTTCCTATAACAGTATTTACAGCAAATGCCCAGAGGACTCTATCTATATTAAGAACAGAATCTAACTGATTAGGATTAAAGTTTAATGTATAGATTAGGTCTATAAGTTTATTCCACCCATAATCTGACTTTAGGTTATAGCTAGAATAGTAGGAAGTGCTGTCAGGTGTTCCATACCAATTTAAGCTAGGTTCGCCTCCAGGTGGAGTTCCAGCTGTATCGCAAAACATCCCACTTCCGTCACACTTGATCAGCGCTCCATTATTTTCGTTAAAATGTTTTTTTGCAAACTGCTTGTTTATTGATTCGGTATTTACATATAAGCCTAAATAATTTCCTTGAACATATAGTTTTACTAAATTTACCTCAGGAGTTGGTAAGTATTTTTTATAAATCTTAGAAGCAGTATATTCTTTTAAAAAAGTTGCATCCATATATGCGTTTGCTAATTTTATTTTTTTATAGTCTAACAGTTTTTGCCCAGATATCCAATAATTCATATCTATATTGTATGGAACCTTAGGTACTCCGGCATCATTAGGTATGCAGAATGTAGAATTACCCTTATAACGAACCCCAACACTATCATATGAGACGTCATCATGACTTGAATTTATACTTGCCGGAATTCTATATGATGGATTTGTAAAAAAGGAGTTTTGTAAAATAGAATGGTAGTTTGGATCGTGGAAATTTATATATATACTTCTTAAAGAGTCTTTTTCATATAAACCACCAGGCCCATCATAGAGTAATTGCGGGTTGTGAATATTTTGCCCAATTAATAAAAGAGGAGAAAAAAATAAAATAAAGTATACGTGTATTTTCATGACAATGCTAAATATAATTTATTTCTGATATTATCTTATTATACTAATTTTGTCAGTTTTAAAATGTTTCCACCCTTCTAAATCCTGGTAAGATAATTCATAAATATAGGTGCCTGAAGGGAGATCAAAACCCTTTACTTGATGTGTGCCATCCCACCCTTTATCTTCTGAAAGCTCAGATATATCATTTGTAGCATAAACAATCTCATTTAATCGATTATATATATTAATTATAAAGGTTTCTTCTCTAATGCCATAAAAACTAATATGAAACTTATCGTTAATTTCATCAAAGTTTGGAGTAAACGAATTTGGCACATAGATCCAGTAATCATCTGTTATATTAATTGTTTTAAAAATAGAGTCAGAGCAGCCAAAATTATTTCTTACCAATAAAACTATCTGATATTGTGACACCTTATCAGGGAATGTATGAAGTGGGTTTTGTCCATTACCACCACCGCTATCATCTCCAAAAACCCATTGCCAACTCACTACATTTGGTGAGGAGTTATCAATCATTTGAATTGTAGTATGCAAGATAGTAGTTGTATTTGGTTCTAGTTGAAAATCAGCATTTGGAGCTTCTGAGACTGTAACCAAAGCTTGACCACTAAGGTTTCCTGTTTCGACAGCATCAGAAAAGCTTACTAAGTCATATGTTCCTGCTTTATCTGTAGGTATTATATAAGGATTAATTGTTGTTGTGATTTCATTTTTCTCAACACCATCTATAGCATACTTGAAGGTAAAAGGAGAGATTCCAGTAAAAGAAATCTTAACGCTAGCAAGATCATTTTTATTAGAACATATTGTATCATTACCTGATATAAATGCAGTTATTGTTGGCAATAAATATAGTTTTAAAGTAACAGTATCATGATGATTAACATAAAAAGAATCTACTTGATTATTATTTTGAGGCATTAGGCTAACACTATCACTCGTCCAATTGCTAAATCCATATAAAGGGTCAATGTTAGGAGAAATAATTATTGTATCACCAAGAATATAATTAATTGTTGAAGGAAATGAGTTTAATGGAGTTCCATCAACTATTATGCTAGAGGAAGTTCCTGTAGGATTTATTTTATAAGTAATATTTCTTGTTTCAATAGGAGGTGGAGGAGGGATAAAGTTTGCAATTACCGTTACATCCCCTTGTAGATCAATAGCCAGGGTATCAATTAGCGGATCATATAGGTATACTCCTGAGGGCACTATTTCCCAATTTTGAAATGTACCACTTTTAACTTCAAATGGGGTATTTACACCACCATACCTTTGGTCAGTCCATCCGGTATTTAATTGGTTAATAATATTGCCATCACTCATTTCAACCTCACCGGTGCCTAGGATTTCGACAGTTATATTATAGGGACCTGAAAGCTGAGGATAACAGGGCCCAAATCCAGCATTCATTATACTGCATCTGGCATTTATGAAGTCTCTTAAATCTTGAACATTTGTTTGCCACTCAGTATATGTACCGCCCCATTTTGCAATTTGCCTTGGCATTTCTGGATCAATAACATTAATCATACTATCTAATACATGTATCATCGTGTCACAGGAAAGATATCCATTTGCCAGATCTTGCCAACGATTTAGGTAGTCTTCAAAAAAATCCGTGTTAGTGAGTAATTCATTCCATATAGGAACATGTCCTTGGCCACCAGGATCAATTAGACTATCTGGGTCACATGGATCTGCATTTACTGACATTGTAGGTATTCCTGTATAGTTTGTTCCATGATCAAAGGTGTTATCCATATCCCAAAGAGTATATCTCCACTTCTTCTTATCGCCATTTGTGTCTAGGCCTCTCCACCAAGAAGTGTTCCAATTTAACCAGTCAGCACAAACAACATAAGAGTTAAGTAGAAAATAATCTATTATACTACCAGTATTATACTGGCTTTTAACATTTAAGTAATTTGCTTGATTACTCATAGGATTAGTAGTAATGTAGTTTTTAAGGTTATCCCAATCGGTTTGGGCTTGCACACCACCATATTCAACCCATGTCCCCCCCCATGTCTTTAGGTATTGTAGATTGTTTTTGTTTTGATCATAGTAGTAGTCGGTAAAGTCATGATCATCAACTTTTTCTCTCATTTCATAAACCCCCCAGTACTCTCCGTTCAGATATAAAATACAAGAGCTAGTAGATCTTTCATCAAGCCTAAGATCAGCTAATTGAGATAAATGATGAACATAAGCATCTCTTATATGCGCTCCTGAATTACTATAAGAGGCTGGGTAATTATCATTAGCTGCTGCCTTTACAATTATTTTTTGAAACTTATCTCTACTTTTTGTATCAAAGAGTTTATCCTGAAGGGCATAATTATAACCAAATTGATCTCGCATTACATAGTCAAAACCTCTTTGATCATAAGCCCAGGAGTCATTCCCATGTTTATTAAATTCGCCAGAACCTTTATCAATAAGAATACCGTTTTTATCAAACCATTCAATTGTTCCTTGAGGCTCATGCGGAGGACCTCCCCATCCGCCACCTAAAGTCCTTACACCATCTTCTATAAGTACAGCTACACTATCTCCAGAAACAGATAAAATTGGAATAGTATGTGTGTCATTTATAAAAAAAGTATTGTACTCAATAAAACTAGAAGGAACAGAGCTATTTGTACTATAAGCTACAGCTTTAACTACAGAAGTAGCGGAAATATTAATAGGATTTGAATATAAATTAGAGCTATTATCTGGACTATCACCATTAGTTGTATAATATATTATAGCATTTGGGTTAGATGAGCTCAAGGACAGATTAATTGGCGCCCCATAATATCCTGAAGTTTGTGAAAAAACTGGAGTTGCTGCATAATCTAGCATTGCACCTATATTATTTGTATTTGGAGTTGGAGTTATAAAAACACTCCAAACAGTACTACCATTTATATCTCTTCCGCGAGAATGAGATTTTTGAGTTGGAATTACTGAGGTTGAGTCAATAATATTGCTACCAGCATCCGATAAAACAAAAACTTCATTTCCATTTGTCTGAGTAATTTTAAAGTTTGTATGTGCAAAACCACCCAAAACCTCATCATTACCAGAACAATATACAATAGACACACTATTAGCGCTTATTATGAAAGACGATGGAAACTGCCACTTGGTTGTATTGGATGCCTTGTCAGAAAGGAACCAGCCGTTTAGATCTATATCTGAATTAGTTGTGTTATAAAGCTCAAGCCAATCTTCATATTCTCCATAATTATCAGCATGACTTTCGTAGTTTGCTGCAGAATATTCGTTAATTACAACCTGACCGCTTATGCTCTTAATAAAAAGACAAAAGACTAATAATAAAATATTTTTTTTCATCATTATTAAAGGGCTGTTATTTTTCATGTTAATTTAGTCTGCAACAAAGATAACAATATTTAATGTAGAGAATTATATTTTTTAAAAAGCTATTATAATAATAAGTTGTTTGTTATTAGATATGGTTTTCTAATTTTGTTGATGTTTAAATTAAAATAATCTTAATGTTTAATAATATAAAAGAGGATTTAAAATTATTTAACGAGGTAGTAGATATTTTTTTGCATGATGAGCAAGTAAATCCTATTTCAGAAAATATTAAAATTAAAGATTTATATAATAAGCTAGATCTTTCATTATCAGAAAAACCTGCAATACAGAAAGAGTTTATATCTACATTAAAAAAACTTGTTTTAGCTACACCAAAATCTTCATCTAAACTTTTTTTTAATCAATTATTTGGTGGACGTCATAGTAAAGCAGTTCTAGGAGATTTGCTTGCCGTACTTCTTAATAATTCTATGGCTACTTATAAGATTTCTGGCCCACAGGTAGCAGTTGAGAAGGAAATACTTACAAAAGTATGCAGCTTGATAGGCTACCCTAATAAAAAAGCAGGAGGGACATTTCCTACAGGAGGATCTATGAGTAATTTCATGTCATTAATTATAGCAAGAGATCAAAAGAATAATGAAATAGCTAATAAAGGGTTTAGGCAAAACCTTATAGCTTACACATCAGAAAACGCACATTACTCACTAGCTAAAAATGCTTCTTTTAGTGGTTTAGGAAGAGATAATGTAAGATATATAAAGTGCAATAAAAAGGGTCAGCTTGATACAAAATTGTTAGAAGAAAAAATCAAGGAAGATTTACAAAGAAATCAAACTCCTTTTTATGTAAACGCCACAGCAGGAACAACAGTATTATGTGCTTTTGATGATATTAATGGAATTGCTAAAATTTGCAAAAAATACAGTATTTGGCTACATGTTGATGGTGCTTTTGGCGGATCAGTAATCTTTTCAAATAAGTATAATAAACTTGTAAAAGGCATAGAGAAATCAGATTCTTTTTGTTTTAATGCTCATAAAACTTTAGGCGTCCCATTAAGCACATCTGTTTTAGTAGTTAGAGATGCAAAAATGATTTACAACTCCTTTAAAAATAAGGCATCATATCTATATCAAACACATGAAATTGAATACAACTTAGGACACACATCTTTTGAGTGTGGAAGAAGAAATAATGCACTTAAATTTTGGACAATGTGGAAGTCAATAGGAACGAAGGGGCTTTCTACAATTATAAATCATGAATTTACTCTTGCTGATCTTGCAAGAGAATATATAAAAAAGAATACAGATTATGAACTATATAGTTTTGATACTTCTTTATCTATCTGCTTTAATTATAAAAATTATGATCCAATAGATCTATGTACTAAGCTCTATGAGTATAATAGACTAATGGTTGGATTTGGATATTTTAATGATCAATGTTTTATTAGATTAGTCACTATAAATGGACAAAACACAAAAGTTGAAATTTTAGGTTTTTTCAATGAACTAGAAAGTTTTTCTCAAAAATTTAACAAGGATATTAAAAAAATAAAAAAAAGAAATTAGTTTAGCTGTATGAAAAATGACTTTATAATAACCTTAGCTTGGCCTGAAGGAATGGTTGCTTGTACCGATGCATGGTATGATAAGTTTTTTTCTTCTAATGGAAAGTATAGGGTTGGCCATGCTGCGGTTGTAATAGTTGAAAGAGTAAGTGGGAAGTTATTATTTTTTGATTTTGGCAGATATCATTCTCCTAAGGGTTTTGGAAGAGTAAGAGACGTAGAGACTGATCATGATGTTGCAATTAACTCATTAGCAGAGATTAAAGACAATAATATAGTTAATTTAAAAGAAATTCTAAAAGAGATTAAAGGTAATACCTCTTTTCATGGTGAAGGGACCTTATATGCATCTATTTTAAGTAATATTTCTTTTCAAAAGGCGTATAAATATGCAAAAAACACACAAGATAAGGGCTTCACTTTATATGGTCCACTTATTTATAATGGAACCAATTGTTCTAGATTTGTAGCTTCAGTAATGCGGAGCTCTGGTACGAACTTTGTAAAACGTTTACGATTAAAATTCCCATTCTGTCTTTCTCCTTCACCTAAAAGAAATGTAGCCATAGCACATGCTAGTTTTTATAAAATTGGAGTTGATTCATTTAAAGAAATTAAACGCAATATGCTACAAGCATACTTTAAAAGTATAGAAAGATCATGAGTTTTACTCCTCAATACTTACCAAATAACATTCCTGTAAAATCCCAATGGTTAGGGGGAGTAGGAGCAGGTTCTTGGTTTTATATAGCTCAACAGGATACACTGTTTAAAATAAATCGTTTTTCTAAGGACGGAGCTTTAGAATGTACGGGTCTTTTCAGCATAGATAAGCCAGGTTTAGTTTTATCAAAAAAATATAAGTTTGTATATATTTCTCATTGTAAGATCTGTACAATAACTCAAAATAACATTCAATATAATTTAATTGTTAATGAAAATAAAAATGTATAGCGCATTATGGTGCTCTGACTGCTTAAGCGCTAAAAGATTTCTTGATGAAAAAAATATAAACTATGAATATATAGATATAACTAATAATCAAGTGGCTATTGATATTGTAAAAAAAATTAATAATGGAAAAAAAATTATTCCAACCTTTATTATTAATAATAAAACTTATACAAATCCAGGAATTAAAAGATTATCTGAAATTATAAGACAATAATTGGTAGATTTGCAGCTCAAAAATAAATAAACATGAGCGATTCTCTTAAGCATGAATGCGGAGTAGCAATGCTAAGACTTCTCAAACCTTTAGAATTCTATAAAGAGAAATATGGCACATCTTTTTATGGATTAAAGAAGATGTATCTGCTTATGGAAAAACAAAGAAACAGAGGACAAGATGGAGCTGGAATGGCAAATGTTAAGCTCGATACGCCAGTTGGTAAAAGATATATCAGTAGAAAACGATCAACAAATGAAAACCCTATTCAAGATCTTTTTGAAAATATAAATAAACGTTTTGTTGATTTAGAAGAAACTAATCCTCAAAAGTTAAATGATATTCAATGGTTAAAAAACAATATGCCCTTTACAGGAGAGTTATTTTTGGGACATTTGCGTTATGGAACCTATGGTGGTAACAGTATTGAGCAGTGCCATCCTTTTTTAAGACAAAATAACTGGAAAACTCGGAATTTAGCATTAGCAGGGAATTTTAACATGACTAATGTTGATGAATTATTTGGACACCTGACAGATTTAGGGCAGCACCCTAAAGAAAAATCAGATACTATTACGATTATTGAAAAAATTGGACATTTTCTCGATGAAGCTAACGTAAATATATATCAAAAATATAAGGAAGACTATTCTAAAAAAGAAATATCCTTAAAAATAGAAGAAGAATTAAATATTCAAGAAATTTTATTTAATTCATCAAAACATTGGGATGGTGGATTTGTATTGTGCGGGCTTTTGGGTCATGGGGATGCTTTTGCGTTACGAGACCCTTCAGCAATAAGGCCAGCATACTATTATAGAGATGACGAGGTGGTGGTAGTTGCCTCTGAGCGACCAGTAATTCAAACTGCATTTAATATAGATGACAAGAATATTAAGGAAATCAAACGTGGACATGCTTTAATTATTAAGAAAGACGGAACCACTTCTGAAAAGGAGGTTTTAAAACCATTACCTAAAACCGCCTGCTCTTTTGAGAGAATTTATTTTTCTAGAGGAAACGATAAGGATATTTATAATGAACGCATAAGATTGGGTCAGCAAGTTTTTTATAAAGTTTTAGAATCAATAAATAGAGATATAAAAAATACTGTTTTTTCATATATCCCTAATACCGCTGAGGTTTCTTACTTCGGTATGATGAAAGGAGTAGATAAATATTTAAATAAAATCAAGTCAGAAAAAATAATATCTCTTGGTAAAAACCCATTAATTGATGATGTTAAAAAGATTATGGCAATAAGTCCGAGGGCTGAAAAAATTGCCGTTAAAGACGCAAAACTTAGAACTTTCATAACTTCTGATGTTAATAGAGACGACCTTGTTGCTCATGTATACGATATTACATATGGCAAAGTAAAACCAACTGATAATTTGGTAATGATTGATGATAGTATAGTTAGAGGAACTACGCTTAAGCAATCGATACTTAGAATATTAGACAGGTTGGGTCCCAAAAAAATAATTATAGTTTCTTCTGCTCCTCAGATTAGATATCCAGATTGTTATGGTATTGATATGGCTATATTGGGAGATTTTATAGCATTTCAAGCAGCGATTATACTTTTAAAAGAAAACAATAAAGAAGATGTTATTAATTCTATTTATGCAAAATGTAAGAAGCAAATCAATTTACCAAAAGAAGAGATGGTAAACTATGTTAAAGATATATATGAGCCATTTACCTCAGAGCAGATTTCAAGAAAAATTAGTCAAATATTAACACCAAAAGATACTAGAGCAGATGTTGAGATTATATATCAAAGTATTGAAAATCTTCATATTGCATGTCCAAATCATTCTGGAGATTGGTATTTTACCGGAAATTACCCAACACCCGGAGGTAACAAGGTGGTGACTAAGGCATTTATAAATTATATAGACGGCAACAATAAGCGAGCATATTAATTTACATCAACCTAGATTTTTTTATTTATTCTAGATTTTCGGTCACAACTTTTACTTCTTTATTTTTTCTACTTTGGGCAATTGTCATTTCTTCTAATAAATATGAAGCACCTGCAAACTTGTCTATAATAAACAAAATATACCTAATATCTACAGAGATTGTTCTTTGAATTTGACTTTCAAAAGTAATATCACCACTCATAGCCTCCCAGTTTCCATCAAATGCAGTTCCAATAATTTCTCCCCAAGCATTTATTACAGGCGACCCTGAATTCCCACCAGTAATATCATTATTTGATATAAAGTTTACCCTAAGCATCCCATTACTATCTGCATACTTCCCATAATCCCCTATTGCGTAAAGTTCCTTTAATCTCGGATGAACCACAAATTCATCATTAGTTGCATCTTCTTTTTCAATAACCCCTCTAATTGTTGTAAAGTAGTCGTAGACAATAGCTTCTCCTGGTTTGTAGTCCCCAACATTACCATAAGTCAAACGCATAGTTGAATTTGCATCAGGGTAGTATTTTTTTGATGTATCCATTTCTCTAAGCCCCTGTATAAAGAGGCGATTTTCTTTTTTCATTATATCTCTTATTTCTTTTCTTTTTGGATATACATCTTCTAGGTATTTATTATATATGGAGTTCATTGTTGTATAAGCAGGGTCTCTATTGACAAGATTTTTTGTTGGGTTTTTCAGAAAATCTAAACACCTATCAGAGCTAGAAAAGAATGATTTTCTAAAGACCATTTTTGCATAATAGTCAAAATCTAATTTTTTAAAGCCAAAAAGTTGATTTTCTATCTTTTTAAAAACAGGTGCATGTTGTGATTTTGGGACATTATAATAATAACCCTCTAACATAGCTGAAAATAATTCTTGATCAACTTCAGGATTATAATCTTTATAAAACTCTTTTGCTATTTTCTTTAGTTTTTTTAATGCAATAGCCTTTTCTTTTTTATCCTTAGGTAGTGATTTTATTCTATTTTGCATTGTATAAGCAAATGACATTATCTCAGATCCTTGAAATATAGCTTCATTTAGGTATATTCTATTTACAGCAATTCTTTTATTATCTAAATATGCTGTTTCAATGTTACCCAATACACTAGTGTATTTTTCCTGCACCAAAGAGTCACTTCTTTTAATCCAACTTGTAAACTCATCTTCAATAGATAATTTCTTTTTATAAACATTCATTCTTTTTAAGCCTTTAGATTGCCCAATATAGTATTTCCAATAATTAGAGGTTTTTGCATATTTTGAAGCATATTGTATTTTAACTTTTTCGTCAGCATTCATTCCGGCTTTCATTATATCTAGTTTCTTAGATCTAATATTAACTATTGCTGAGTTGGTAAGCTCCAAAGCTTCTTTAACACCAAATGATGTTAAGTATCTTTTTGTTCTACCGGGATATCCCATTATCATAGTATAGTCTTCGTTTTCTACCCCATCAAGCTGAACAGGCAGGTGGTGCTTGGGCTTGTAGGGTATATTTTCTATTGCATATCTAGCAGGAGATCCATCTGGAGCCGTATACACTCTAAGTAGTGAAAAATCTCCCGTATGTCGAGGCCACATCCAATTATCAGTATCTCCTCCAAAATTACCAATTGACGAAGGTGGGGCCCCAACTAATCTCACATCTTTAAATGTTTCAAAAACTAAAAGATAAAAATCATTTCCTCCAAAAAATGATTTTACACGCGCAGTGTGTGTTGTAGAATCTGCTTGCTCTTCAACAATAGTCTTAGAAATTTCAGAGATTTTTTCCCCTCTTTGTGTTTCTGTCATATTATCATTTAATGCTTTTGTAAATCTATCAGTTTCATTTTCTATGCTAATTAAAAAGGTAGCGCTTAAATTATCATTTTTTAATTCTTCAGAATTACTCATAGCCCAAAACCCATCTTTTATGTAGTCATTAGTAACACTTGAATGAGTTTGAATCACATCATATGCACAATGATGGTTTGTTAGCATTAAGCCTTCAGGAGAAATCATCTCCGCCGTACAACTACCACCATTTAGAGAGACTATAGCGTCTTTTAAAGAAGATTGATTTATACTGTAAATATCCTCTGCAGTAATCTTTAAGCCTTTAGCCTGCATATCCTCTTCATTTACAAGTTTTAATAGGTGTGGCAGCCACATTCCTTCATCAGCCAATAAGGGTAGAGATATGAAAAATGCAGCAACAATAAATATAAAACTTTTCATAATATATAAGTGATTTTAAATTTTTTTTAAAGAACAAATATAAGATAAATTATAGAGTGATTTTTAACTCAATTTAATAAAACTTTAGCTTATTTTTGTTCAGAAATGACAGATGAATTAAAAATCAGAATTAATAAATTCTTAAGCGAGGTTGGGTATTGTTCAAGGAGAAAAGCTGATATTTTGATAGATCAAGGCCGAATAAAAATTAATGGTGAAATTGCTGTCATGGGACAGAAAATTATAGGTAATGAAACAATAGAGATTAATGGCAGAAAGGTTCAGATTGGTAAAAAGAAAAATGTATATATAGCCTTTAATAAACCTATTGGGATAGTTTGTACAACCGACCAAAAAAGAGAGAAAAACAATATTATTGATTACATTAATTACCCAAGCCGAATTTTCCCAATTGGAAGATTAGACAAACCATCTGAGGGATTAATTTTTTTAACTAACGATGGTGATATTGTAAACAAGATTTTAAGAGCTAATAACCATCATGAAAAAGAATATCACGTTGAGGTAAGTAAACCTATAACAAAAGAGTTTATTAAAGAAATGGGTGAAGGGGTTCCTGTTTTAGAAACAGTTACTCAAAAATGCTTTGTTAAGCAGACGGGTAAAAAAACATTTAAAATTATTTTAACCCAAGGTTTAAACAGACAAATTAGAAGGATGTGTGAGTATTTTGACTACAGAGTTGTTGCTCTTAAAAGAGTTAGGATAATGAATATAAAATTAGATATTCCTGTAGGAGAATATAGAGATTTTACAGCTGAGGAGTTAAATCAAATTAACCAATCAGTTCAAAATTCTATCAAAACGTTTAAGCACAAAAATTAAATAAAATAGTTTAAACAGAACTATCTTTTATTTTAGAATTTCATTAAAAATCGCATCCCATAATTTTTCACGTGCAATTAAACAAACAATAGCAGTTTCTTCTACTTCCCTCCATTTTTTATCATCCTCACCACATAAGTCAGAAATTAATTGAAAGGCTAAGGGGCCATGTTCACCACTATCTAACTCAATATGTCTTTCTAAATAGTATACAAATTTATTTAATGTGTTTTCAGAATTTAAGTCCTCTAC
>JABGXK010000137.1 GCA_018675825.1 Flavobacteriales bacterium
AGTACTCTTGAGAAGATTTAAGCCAACCTTTAACAGTTGCATTATTACATACTATAACTGTATTTTTTAATTCTAAATACCTGCCGCTGAATAATGCAGCTAATGTCTTTCCAGCACCTGTTCCACTCCAATTTCCATATCTTTTCTCTTTCTTTAACCTGTATGCAATAAGCTTCTGCATATCATTCGGCTCATATTTAAACTTATAATCTTTTGGTAGTTTGATTTCATTGATTTCATTTAACTCTTTAAAAAACCATTTTTTAATTTGATTAAAATTCTTTCCACCTTTTTCTTTTTCAAGCTCATTGACAGTTACCTTACCATTTAAGAAATTATTCCATAATTTTTTTAATTGATTCTTTAGAAGGAAGTCTACATTTTCATTATCAAGAGATGCTATAATAAATTTATTGTCAAAATATTTTAGTTGTTCAATTGGTTTTAAATCTTCTAATTCATTTGATTCTTCACTTTCTATGTCAATTATAAAGTCTTCAACACTTGCTTCTGAAAGCTCATAGTCAATTAATGCATCATTGGGTTCAAGCTCATTATTTTCTTCAAATTCTTCTTTTTTTGAATCAACTGAACTAATTATATTTTTTATTATTTCATCTCTCTTTAAAGACCCAGCTTTTGATGAAATTAATTCTTCCAAATAACCTAAGTTCTTGATTCTTCTTGCAAGATTGTTTGAATTAATAACAGTTACAAGCTCAATACTATCAAGGTTCTGCAATTCATTTTCTAAGTTTTTAATAAACGAAAGAATAGCGTGTTTTGTCCATAGAGTATTATCTGTTCCTAAGTAACCAAGCCAATGAGCTCCTGAAATAAATTCTTTATAATATTTATGAGGATTTGATGGAATATCATAAGGTTTTTTACCTGAAGCACAATATTTTACCCACTCATCAGAAGATTTTAATTTTAATGACCATACAAATTTTAATGCATCTTCCCAATCTCTATATTCTCCATCCCATCCTTTTTTTGTTCCTATAAAATCAGGTTCACTTTTCCAACATTTTTTATCTATGTACTCCCTTCTAATATCACTTGGAATATACCAAGGTCTTTCATCTGATTTCATAAAATCATAAAATTCTTGGTTATTTTTAAAGTTCTTATTCCAAAAGAATTCTTTAGCCTCTTCACAACTTAAGTACCCATCAATTAGATTTCTACCAGAACATCTTGTTCCAAGTAAAAGAGCTCTTGGAAGTAAAGAATGTTTAGTATCAAATTTTTTATCAATGACTATGACTTTTTTACCTTTATTTTGATAATCTACTAATGAATAATCATACTCATCAAAAAAGAATCCAGCTTCTTTTAATTCGTTGAGAAATTCTTCTGTTGTTTTTTTTCTGTTTTGAGCACAATCAGGGCATCCAGAACCTCCTAAATGATTTCCTACTTGAACATCATTTTTGTGTCCTTTAGGACAAATAATAGTTACTTTATCTAATTGATTTTTAAATTGAACTGCTTGCGAGTAATCAAATTTATTTTTATGCTTTTTATTAGCTTTTGCAATAAATTCTTCAAGAGTCATTCTTCTACTCACGTTTCAGCTTTTTATTAAATATAAAAAATAGAGATACAAATTGCTAATGCTAAGCTGCTTTAAAGGTTATATCATATAATCCCATATATTCTTTTTCGATAATTAGGTTATTGCAGATATCATATACTCTAACATAAGATTTAGGCTTATTATTAAGCTCTATATAGTCTTCAATTTTCATTTATAATATCAGCTATTAAATCATCTAATTCAGGCTTTGAAAGCTCCCCTACTTCAATATTTTGAGATGCTCTTGGCGCCAATATGTAAGGAATAAGTTTTAAATAAATATCACAGAACTCTTTTGGAGATAACTCTCCAAGCATATACTTTAATTTCACACGATTTTCTTTTAGGATTTCAAATATGAAGTTTCTTGTTCTAACAGTTACTTTAGAGGGGCCTCTTTTAGACTTCATCCCTGCTTTTCTTGCTGTATCTGAATTAAATTTACCCATAGTTATATCTTGTTATTTTAACCCTTTAGTATATGCTTTACTCTTAAGACCTTGAGCTTTAGATATAGGTAGCCCTAAGCTACCCATCTAA
>JABGXK010000138.1 GCA_018675825.1 Flavobacteriales bacterium
ACGATGATACTCTTTTTTTTATTACATAAAATAATAGATGGAGCAGCAGTTATTAATCCGAGCTCTAAGATAATATCAAAACTATTTTTAACTGCATCTCTAAGACAAAGGAAATCGAAAATAAAATTAGAAGCTGCAGAACCTAAATAATTCTGAGGGCTATAAATATGCTTGATTTTTACTCCTAAATAATTATTATCTTTAAAAGGGTGAAAATCTGGATTATATACTGTTACTTCATGACCTTTTTTTACTAGACCTAAAGAAAGAGATTCCGCACACTGCTCAAAACCACCATAATTATTTGGAATACCTCGGGTCCCTAAGATTGCTATTTTCATAGTATTAGAATATAAAAAAGATTTAAAATAACAACCTATTAGTTTTAAATTATAATCAGTTAATATTTCTAACTAATTCACTATATGCTATTATACCATTTTTGCGCCAAACTTCTAAATTATTCTTATACAAAACATAAGTTGGGATAGCTAGAACATTATATTGTTTTGTAAGAAATGGATTATCATCAGCATCCAATCTAAGAACAAATAATTTATCATTTAATTCGATTTCTAGCTTATTAATAATAGGCTCCATTTTTCTACATGGCATACACCACTGTGTCGATATGCAAATTAATACATTAGTATTAACAATTAATATTGAATCAATATAATTTTGAGTCAAAATATTGTCTAAACTTTTATAATTAAATAAAGAATCAATATTATAAGGCAAGTTAGCTTCCTTCCAACTCATGAAGCCACCATCCAAATTATAAACATCAACAAATCCCATTTTAGACATTTTCTCCACAGCCTTTAAACTTCGACTTCCACTTTTACAATAAACATAGACCGCTTTATCCTTATTAATAAGGCTAACCTTACTGTCAAATTCCTTAGAATAAAAATCTATAAATGTAGCGCTAGGAATATACCCTTTAGATATCTCATTCTTAGTTCTTACATCTAAAATTATCACATCTTCTGAGGCTAATAAAATATTAGCTTCATCTAAATTTATATTTTTATATACAACACTATTATTCTGTAAGCAAGCAGAAAATAAAAATATTACTAAAAAAACAATAATTCTCATATAAACTTTTGTTAAATTGTAAATGTATGATAATTAACATATTAGTGTTAATATCTACTTTTAAATAACTAAAACCTACTATTCTTTAAATATATATTTGCCCTGTCGTAATAACTTGTTTTAGTTGTGCATTCCTTTCCCAAATAAAGTACAACGTAAAAGCCCTCTTTTTAAGAGGGCTTTTACGTTGTACTTTATTTGTAGTTAAGCTATTTTAAACTAATTTCTTCCTTTAAAGGTGAAAATCTGATTGCAAACATAAATTCATGTGACCCAGTAGAATAATCAGATAATTCAGAATTTGGGATATCATAAGAGTACCCAATTATATATCTATCATTAATAGAATAACCAAATAATGCTCCTATATCGCCATTAGTTCTGTAATCTGCTCCAAACCATAGTTTTTTATCGTAAATAGCTTTTACTCCAAAATCTAATTGAACAGGAGATGGGGCTACTGATTTTAAAAGAAGTGAAGGTTCAAGATTCCATTTATCAGCTGCTAAAAATCTGTATGATCCAAGAACATATATATGTCTCGATAAATTACCTGTTTGATCATTTGATAGGGTATTAGCAAAATTATCATCTAATAAGTTGAGATTACTAGATAATAACTGAGGAATTGAAACTCCAAAATACCAATTATCAGAATATAAATTAAACCCAAATATTGCATCAGGAACTGTTTCTACTATTACATCTCCTTGAGTTAAAGGATCATTTGGATTAGCAACGTTCCAGCCATTCTTGTCAATTTTAAACTGAGTAAAACCACCTGATAAAGCAAGAGCTAGTTTTATATTATCACTAACAGGAAAATGATATGTGTAAGAAATTGATCCTCCAGATCTACTAGTATGTCCATATTGATCATTGAAAATTATCCCTCCTAAGCCAACATTGTCATCTTGCTTACCATATATGCTTAAAATAGTAGTACTTGGGGCATCAGATATTCCAGTCCATTGATTTCTTACACTTGTACGGACCTGATAATAATCATTCATTCCAGCAAGAGCAGGATTTATGACATAGCTATTTTCCATAAATTGTGTTAGTTGAGGAAGTTGCTGACTGTATATCAATCCACTAGATATAAAAGCTAAAACTAAAAGAGATATTTTCTTCATTTTAATATATTTTTATCTTATAATTGTTATTGGTCCTGTTTGTGGTTCTTCATTATTATTTAAATCTATAACATAATAATATGTACCTACTGGTAATAGTTCTCCTTCAAATATACCATCCCATGCAATATATGCACTACCACCTAAACACTGATGCACTACCTCACCCCAGCGATTAAATATTTTTATAGTTGCTGATGGGTAATTTTCTATATCTAGTATCTCCCAAACATCATTCATCCCATCGCTGTTTGGTGATATTGCATCATAAGGGATTACTCCAACTACAACGTAAATAGAATCAATTCCTAAACAACCAGCAGAATCAACAGTTAATCCATACCATGAAGATTGAGAAGGTGAAGCTGTTATTGTATAACTAACATCACCATTGGACCATGCGTATGAATCAAATGTGTTTTGTGAAGTTAAAGTGATTTGATCATTAAGCTTTATTACTGGATTGTTACCAATCTGAACATCTGCGTCAGATTCTATCATATTGTTAACATAAGTTACTCTAACTATTGCTTCAACAATATAAGGATTTGTACAGTTGAGATCATAAACAGTTAAAGAATAATTATTAATAGATTCAGTAGGAGAAACGATCCTATCTGCATCAGTAGAGCCATCATCCCATAAATAATTCAGACCAGGCTTTTCCTCTATATTAAGTGTAATAGTTGTACCTAAACAAATAGTTGTGTCAAGTAAACTTTGATTTCCTGGTAAAAATATATTAGTCACACCATTAACTATAGTTGAAGAAGAAACTTCACAACCATTTGCATCAGTAACATTAACTATATATAATCCAGGAGATAAACTACTAATAGAAGAATTTGTACTAGTATATCCTGAAGGACCATTCCATAAAAAATCATAATTTGGAATACCTCCTAAAACAAATACCTGAGCAGAACCGTCATTTAATAAACATGATTCATCTGTAGAGTCTGCAGTGACAACTAACTCATTTGTTGGTCCACTAATATTAATTGCTTGACTAGTTACTGTACATCCATTTGCATCAGTTACAGTAACTGAATAAATATTTGGAGATAAAAGAGAT
>JABGXK010000139.1 GCA_018675825.1 Flavobacteriales bacterium
CTTTGCAAACTAATATTTACACTCAACATGGTAAAGGAAGAAGGAAAATTTAAATGGCTGGAAGAAGGAGATGGCGGACAACCCATCATTCTGCTACATGGATTAATGGGAGGAGTTGAGAACTTTGGAGAGATGGTTGACTTTATCTCTGAAGAATATAAAGTTTACGGATTAGACCTCAAGCTTTTTGAAGGAAGTATCTTAAAGGTATCAGTAAAATCTTTAAGCGACTACTTATATGAATTTATGAATCACCTTGGACTTTCATCAGCTACATTACTTGGAAATTCAATGGGAGGACATATTGGGCTTATCTTTACAAAATTACATCCAGAAAAAGTAGAATCTTTGATCCTAACAGGTAGTTCTGGCTTATATGAAAGTTCCTTTGGCAATACATTTCCAAGAAGAGGCGATTATGATTATATAAAAAATAAAACAGAAGAAGTTTTTTTCAATCCTAAGGTTGCCACAAAAGAATTAGTAGATAGAGTATTTGCAATAGCAAATAAACGAGACTCAACAGTTCGTCTACTAACATTTGCAAAATCTGCTATCAGACACAATATGGCTAAGGATTTACCAAAAATAACAATCCCTTCATGCCTTATATGGGGTAAATTTGACAAGGTTACACCCCCACATGTTGCAGAAGAATTTGATTCCCTACTACCTAATTCAAGCCTATATTGGGTAGATAATTGTGGGCATGCTCCAATGTGGGAACATCCAGAAGAATTCAGTAAAATAGTAATGAAATGGTTAAAGAATAATATTTAGCAATGAATATTAGAAAGGCTTCATTTGTTATTAGTAATACTAATTACAAAATCTGCCCTAATGTCAATAAAGCAGAATATGCTTTTATCGGAAGATCTAATGTTGGAAAATCAAGTTTAATTAATGCTTTAACAAACAAAAGAAATTTAGCCAAAACTTCAAGCACTCCAGGAAAAACACAATTAATTAATCATTTTATAATTAATGAGGAATGGTTTCTAGTAGACCTCCCTGGTTATGGTTATGCCAAAATATCTAAAGCCTTAAGAGCTAAATTTCATACAATGATAAGTGACTATTTACTAAATCGACATAACTTAGTCTGTCTGTTTGTTCTAATTGATATAAGACTCAAATTACAAGATATTGATAAAGATTTTATGCAATGGTTAGCAGAAAATGAAATACCATTTTCAATAATCTTTACTAAAATAGATAAATTAGGAAAAAATAATCTTGCAAGAAATATAGCAGATTTTAAAAATAGTATGTTACTCGAATGGGAGTCGCTTCCTGAGATATTCATAACATCTTCATCAAAAAAATCTGGACTTAACAAAATATTGAAATACGTTGAAAAGTTAAATCTTAAATTTAATCAATAATTTTTGTTTTCTCAGCAAAAAAAGCACAATAGTCTCTTAGTGCCTCAGCTAATTTAATCTCACCTGTAGATTTTTCTAAGGAGTTAGCCATGCCAATCATATTTTGATGGTATAAAATGAACATATCATTCACAGGCATATCTTTAGTCCATATATCAACCCTTAATGTTTCTTTCTTTTTAGCATCCCATGCTGCTATCATAAGTGCTTTTAGATTTATGCCTTCTTTAGCTAATTCCTCTCCAACCATTTTAATGTTTTCTGGAAGATTATTTTCATCTAATTCAACCTCAAACTTTAAGATTTTTTTCATATTTACGGTTTATATTTTGATTGATTTAATATTAGCATATAATCATCTTGAAGCATCAATTCATTTAAACTAATATCATTATTTATACTCATATATTTTTTTACTATTTCATACCCAATAAAATACGCAACTCTAGATGGAGACTCTGTAGTCATCCCTTTAGAGAAAGGCGAATGATTTAAATATGAACGATATTCTTTATCTCGTGTTGAAAACAAAAGATTATTCTCAATTAGAAATTTCCAAATAAAAGCTTCATTTTCATTACACCAACTTAGCTCTTCCTGACTATACCTTAATCTATCCTCCAAAGAATGTTCTGATAATGTCTTAGATAATAAAAACATTATTTTTCCTTTATATATTAATTCTGATAAAAAATTAGATTTCTTGTGATGTATACTAAAGTAACTATCATACCATGCTTCCATAATATTTGGTAATATAAATTTTTCCTGTTTTTGAAACTTTAAATATGCAGAATCACCAAGCCTATCATAAAAGATACTATTATCACCAAGATAAAAATCTAAACCAATAGAGATTAAAGAGTCCTGTACAACAACACCATAATTAAATCCACTAAACATTGTAATTATTTTAGGATTAGGCTGTCTAGGGAAAATCTGAGAGTTTTCACTAAAAGCAAGATCTAGTTGATTTTTAATATTAGAGAAATCTTTAAATTTATTATATATAGTATCATAAACTTCTCGCATATCTTTATTGTTAATAAATAATAACAATTGATTTTTAATCAAACTATCAGAACTACTATTAACACCTGTCATAAAGCTATAATAAGAATTAGAAAAAGCACCTAATTCAACATCCCATTTTTTTTGACTTTCAATAAAATCTAATTCTGTTGAATTAAATAGATGATTTTCAAAACGATAAATTTTAAAATCACTATCAATTACAGTTTTATTAATCTCACATGAACATAAAACAAAAAGAAGGAAAGGAAAAAAGAATTTCATATAAACAAAGATAATAATCCATTACATTTGTAAGTATATTATGAGAACAAAAGAAGTTATTAAGCATATACAAAATTGGATTATCCAATATAATAAAGAATCAAAAACCAAAGGATTTGTTGTTGGAATTTCTGGAGGTATTGACTCTGCCCTTACCTCAACATTAATTGCAAAAACTAAGCTACCCCTAATATGTTTTGAAATGCCAATCCATCAAAACAAAAAAGAAATACTAAGAGGTAAAAAGCATATTGCTTGGTTAAAACAAAAATATAATAATGTTAGTAGTATTGTGTTTGATCTAACAAACGTATTTGATAATTTCAAAAACCTAACAAGCAATGATAATGACAATTCTCTTGCTCTTGCTAATACTAGATCGAGATTGAGAATGACTAGCTTATACTATTTTGCACAAATCAATAATTACTTAGTTGCTGGAACAGGTAATAAAGTAGAGGATTTCGGTATTGGGTTTTTTACTAAATATGGAGATGGTGGAGTTGATCTAAGCCCTATTGCCGATCTTTTTAAAACAGAAGTATATTTACTATCAAAAGAATTAAATATCATTAATGATATTTTAATAGCTCCCCCAACTGATGGATTATGGGAAGAAGAAAGAACAGATGAAGATCAAATTGGCGCTTCATATAAAGAGCTAGAATGGGCAATGAATTTAGATAATTTAGATAAAAAACTATCTGAAAGAGAACAAAAAGTTTTAGCAATCTACACAAAACTAAATAGAGTAAATAAACATAAGACACTGCCAATCCCAGTTTGCAAAATACCAGAAAATCTTAAATAAAAAAAATCACTAAATTAGCAATCAAACTAATTAAAAAAAATTATGAAAAATATAGAAACACCTCTTACTTATGGATTAGTAATATTAGCATTA
>JABGXK010000140.1 GCA_018675825.1 Flavobacteriales bacterium
AGCAACATAAATTTGGTGTTGTTCAGCGAGCAAAACTTTGGAAAAAAAATAAATTCCCTCCTCATGTTTTAGTTATGACAGCTACCCCGATTCCTAGAACATTATCTATGACTCTTTATGGTGATTTAGATGTTTCAATTATTGATGAACTCCCCCCTGGAAGAAAATTAATTAAAACATTATGGAGATCTGATAGTTCTAGGTTAAAGATTATTAGATTTATGCGAGAACAAATAAAAGCTGGTAGGCAGATCTATGTTGTATTTCCATTAATTGATGAAAGTGCAAAATTGGACTATAAAAACTTAATTGAAGGTTTTGATTCCATTGTACGGGAATTTCCTTTACCAGAATTTCAAGTAAGTGTGGTACATGGACAGATGAAATCTATGGATAAGGAGTATGAAATGAATAGATTTATAAATGGTATTACAGACATCATGGTAGCAACTACTGTAATTGAAGTAGGTGTTAATGTCCCAAATGCTTCTGTAATGATAATAGAAAGTTCTGAAAGATTTGGTCTATCTCAATTACATCAGTTAAGAGGAAGAGTAGGTAGGGGCTCTAATCAATCATATTGTATTCTTATGAGTGGTAATAAAATTAGTAGTGATGGTAAGACTCGTTTACAAACAATGGTTGATACTAATGATGGATTTGAAATTGCAGAGGTAGATTTAAAGCTAAGGGGTCCTGGTGATATGATGGGTACAAAACAAAGTGGGATCTTAGATTTTAAGATAGCTGATATTATTAAGGATAATAAAATTCTATTTTTTGCAAGAAAAGAAGTAGATCAATTATTGATTGATGATTTTGAGTTGTCAAAATCTGAAAATATTAATATTGCTAGATTTTATAGGCCTTATGCAAGAGAAAGGATGGGTTGGAGTCGTATTAGTTAGAATAAAGGGTAAGCTATTTGTATCGCACCGCTACAACCTAATACCCTTGCTACATTCCTGTCCTGGGGGAGTTCATAGGGAGCTGGTCGCACAAGACTTACCCTTCATTGGCAAAATTAATATAATCTGTCTTTCTAAGCAAGATATTTTCTAACTTCTATTTTTGTTTATATTTGCCAGAGTAAATATTATAAGAATATATGGATACTAAGCAAAAAGAATTATTATGGAATCGTGGTTTATTACTTGGATTATTTCTTTCAATATTTCCAATTTTAGATTTAATGTATGGAGCGGAAATGACATTTAGTAAGTACTATTTCTTGTTCTATGTTTTATGGTTTTTGATTTACTCTATTTCTATAATATATATTGCTAAGGAGTTTAAGGTTTTTGTGCCAATCTTTGATTTTAAAAGTACATTTAGAATTTTGTTTATAGTCTCATTACTAGCTTTTACTTTACTTACCGTAACTAAGATTACTGTGTGGAATGTTTTTTATCCAGATAAATATGTAGAGTTAAATGAAGCTCGAGATAATAAATTAATTGTTTTTTTTATTAAATTTTCAAAGTCAACATTAAATACTGCTTATCAAGAAGGAGAACTCACTGATGATGAATTTGATGATAACCTAACACAAATTGATGATGCATTTGGAGAAATGAATGATGCTCTTTCAGTTAAATGGAATGACATCAAGGAAAATGGTCTTAGTAAGACTCTATTTATAGGTGATTTAGTTTTTAATCTTTTCTTTATAGCTATTTATAATGCAATTATAGCTGTGATTATGAAAAGAAAAAATAAAATAGTATCAGTATGAATATCAGTATAGTTATTCCTTTATTAAATGAAGCAGAATCATTACCTGAATTATGTTCATGGATAGGTAAAGTAATGGATAAAAATAATTACTTATATGAGATTCTTTTAATAGATGATGGAAGTAAAGACAATTCTTGGTTGGTAATAGAAGATTTAGTATCTAAAAATAAATTTATCAAAGGAGTTAAATTTAGAAGGAATTACGGAAAATCTGCAGCATTAAATATTGGTTTTAAAAAAGCTATAGGAGATGTTGTAATAACTATGGATGCAGATCTTCAAGATAGTCCTGAGGAAATTCCTGCTTTATATGATAAGATAATTAAGGATAAGTATGATTTAGTTTCTGGATGGAAACAAAAAAGATATGATCCTTTAACAAAAACTATTCCAACAAAACTTTTTAATTGGGCAGCAAGAAGAGCTTCAGGGATTTATCTTCATGATTTTAATTGTGGTTTAAAAGCATATAAAAACACTGTTGTTAAAAGTATTGAAATCCATGGTGAGATGCATAGGTATATTCCAGTTCTTGCAAAATGGGCTGGATTTGCTAATATAACTGAGCAGGTTGTTCAGCATCAAAGCAGGAAATATGGAGAAACAAAATTTGGTTTTGAACGTTTTGTAAATGGATTTTTAGACTTATTAACTATTACTTTTGTAACTAGGTTTGGTAAAAAACCAATGCATTTTTTTGGTATAGTTGGTACAATAATGTTTTTAATAGGCTTCAGTATTTTTGGATTTATAGTTATTGAAAAACTATATGCTATTTTTAGTAGTATTTCTGCTAAAAACATTGCTGATAAATCTATTTTTTATATTG
>JABGXK010000141.1 GCA_018675825.1 Flavobacteriales bacterium
TAAGTAACAATGAACTGAGAGAGCAAACAACTATTCTTAAAAACCAAATTACTGAGTACACTAGTAAAGAAAGAGAAGAAATTACTAAGCTTAAAGAAGATGCTAATAAAAACTCAACTTTAATAGAAGATACAGAAAAGATCTATGAAAAAATTGATAACCTTGAAAAAGAGATTATCAGTAAGATAGAAGATATTTTAAATACCATACTTCCCACTGCATTTGCTGTTATGAAAGAAACAGCCAAAAGATTTAAAGAAAATACTACATTAACTGTAAAGGCTAGCGATTTTGATAAAAATATAGCTTCTAGAAAAGATTTTGTTACTATTGAAAATAGTAATGCTATATATCAGAATTCATGGAATGCGGCTGGAAGCCAAATTACCTGGGATATGCTCCATTATGATGTTCAACTAATTGGAGGAATTATTTTACATAAAGGTAAAATTGCTGAAATGCAGACTGGAGAAGGTAAAACTCTTGTTGCTACACTACCAGTCTACCTTAATGCATTAACAGGCCTTGGGGTTCATTTAGTTACAGTAAATAATTATCTTGCTAAAAGAGATAGTGAATGGATGGGACCATTATTTCAATTTCATGGTTTAAGTATTGACTGTATTGATAATCACCAACCAAATTCTGAGGAAAGACGTCAGGCTTACTTAGCTGATATAACTTATGGCACAAATAATGAATTTGGTTTTGATTACCTAAGAGATAGTATGGCAAAAAGACCTGCCGACTTAGTGCAAAGAAAGCTGCACTATTCAATTGTTGATGAAGTAGACTCTGTATTAATCGATGATGCTAGAACTCCACTTATAATTTCAGGACCCACACCACAAGGAGATGTACACGAGTACAATGAACTTAAACACAAAGTAGATCAATTAGCACTAGTACAAAAAAAATATATCACCACTATTTTATCTGATTCAAAAAAATTATTTGCAGAAGGAGATAAAGAAAAAGGTGGGTTTAACCTATTTAGAGCATTCCGTGGATTACCAAAAAATAAAGCATTAATTAAATTCTTAAGTGAAGAAGGTATTAGAACTCAGCTACAAAAAACAGAAAATTTCTATATGCAAGATCAAAATAAAGAAATGCATATTGTTGATGAAGAGCTATTCTTTGTAATTGACGAAAAAAATAATTCTATTGAGCTTACTGAAAAAGGGCTAACTTTAATGACTACATCAATAGATGATAAAGATTTTTTTATTTTACCAGATTTAGGAGGAGAAATTGCTGAAATTAAAAAAACACAAATTTCTGATGAAGATCAAGCTATAGCAGAAGAGTCGTTAAGAAGAAATTTTTCGATTAAGAGTGCTCGCATCCATACTATTAATCAATTACTTAAAGCATATACACTTTTTGAAAAAGATATCGAATATGTTGTAATAGATAATAAAGTAAAAATTGTAGACGAACAAACCGGAAGAATTATGGAAGGCCGTAGATATTCTGATGGATTGCATCAGGCAATTGAAGCCAAAGAAAATGTAAAAATTGAAGCAGCTACTCAAACTTATGCAACTGTTACTTTACAAAATTATTTTAGAATGTATAATAAAATATCTGGAATGACTGGAACAGCTGAAACAGAAGCTGGAGAATTCTGGGAAATATACAAGCTAGATGTTGTTTCTATACCAACAAACAGACCAATACAAAGAGATGATAAAAATGATTTAGTTTACAAAACCAACAGAGAAAAATATAATGCTGTTATTGAGGATATTGATACACTATCTAAGGAAGGTCGTCCAATTCTTGTTGGGACAACTTCTATTGAGATATCAGAACTTCTAAGCACCATCCTTAGAAAGCGGGGAATTAAACATAATGTTTTAAATGCTAAGTTACATCAAAGAGAAGCAGATATTGTAGCAGAAGCAGGTAATAAAAGCATAGTAACCATTGCAACAAATATGGCAGGAAGAGGAACTGACATTAAACTTTCTGATGAGGTTAAAACATCAGGAGGTCTAGCAATAATTGGTACAGAACGTCATGATTCAAGAAGAGTAGATAGACAACTTAGAGGAAGATCAGGTAGGCAAGGGGATCCTGGATCATCTCAATTCTATGTTTCATTAGAAGATAATCTTATGAGGTTATTTGGTTCAGAAAGAATCGCAAAATTAATGGATAGAATGGGATTAGAAGAAGGCGAGGTTATTCAGCATTCAATGGTAAGTAAATCTATTGAAAGAGCTCAAAAAAAAGTAGAAGAAAATAATTTTGGAATAAGAAAAAGACTTCTTGAATATGATGATGTTATGAATCAGCAAAGGGAAGTAATTTATAAAAAAAGAAGACATGCACTGTATGGAGAAAGACTCTCAATTGATATATCAAATAGTATATACGATACATGTGATGGAATAATAAACGAATCCTTTGATACTAAAGATTTTGAATCATATAATTCTGCATTACTTAGAGTTTTATCAATTAATAGCCCAATAAGTCATGAAGAATTTAAAGAGCTAAGTAAAGATGAAATAACTAAATTAACTTTTGAAAAATGTTATAAAAACTATCAGTTAAAATCAAAATCTATTTCAAAACAAGCTTATCCAGTAATCAAGGATATATTTGAAAAACAAGGAGGTACATATAAAAATATTGTTATTCCTTTTACTGATGGAGTTAAAACTCTTCAGGTAGTAACTAATTTAGAACAAGCTGTTAAATCTAAGGGAGAAAATATTCCAGAATCAATTGAGAAAAGTGTAACATTAGCTATTATTGATGATATTTGGAAAGATCATTTAAGAGAAATGGATGATTTAAAACAATCTGTTCAGAATGCTACATACGAACAAAAAGATCCTTTATTAATATATAAATTTGAGTCATTCAATCTTTTTAAAGAACTTATCAATCAAATAAATAAAGAAATTGTTTCATTTTTATTAAAATCAGGTTTACCATCAAATTCGGAGAAAATTAAAGAAGAAAAAAATTCAGACTACAAAAATGATCATGAAACAAGTAGGCCCGAAATAAACACTCCTAAAAACAGTAAGCCTAATCAAGTAGTTAAAAAAACTCAACCAGTAAGAGTAGAACAGAAAATTAACAGAAATGACCCATGCCCATGCGGTTCTGGTAAAAAATACAAGAAATGTCATGGAAAATAAATATAAAATTTTCAAAAAAATTAATCCCCTGTATTTATTTTAAATATCTAAAATCATGCTTGTTTTTGATGTTCTGTAGTAAGTTAAAAATAAGTTTAATTACGTTATTAACATCATCTTTACTTACACATTCAACAGTTGTATGCATATATCTAAGTGGAAGTGAAATTAATGCAGAAGCAACACCACCAGTAGAAAAAGCAAAAGCATCAGTATCAGTGCCTGTTGCTCTAGAAGCTGCTCCACGTTGAAATGGAATCTTCTTATCTTCTGCTGACTTAATAATTAAGTCTAATAAATTATTCTGAACAGAAGGCCCATAAAACAAAACTGGTCCTTTGCCACACTTAGTATCTCCTTGTTTAATTTTATTAATCATTGGCGTATGAGTATCATGACAAACATCTGTTACAATAGCAACATCTGGTTTAATAGTTTCAACTATCATTTGTGCGCCTCTTAAGCCAACCTCTTCTTGAACAGCATTAGTTATATAAAGACCAAATGGAAGTTTGACTTTATTTTCTTTTAATAGTCTTGCAACTTCTGCAATAATAAAACCTCCAACCCTATTATCAAGAGCTCGTCCAACATAGAATTTATCGTTTAAAACCATAAACTCATCTTCATATGTAACTACACAACCAACATGAATACCAAGGGCTTCTATTTCTTTCTTATCAGAGCAACCACAATCTAGAAAAATATTATCAAGCTTGGGAACTTTCTCATCAGCAGCAGTTCTAGTGTGAATAGCAGGCCAACCAAATACAGCTTTTACAACGCCTTTTTTGGTATGAATATTAACACGCTTTGA
>JABGXK010000142.1 GCA_018675825.1 Flavobacteriales bacterium
AAAAGCTTTTGACAGTATTTCAAAGTCTTCATAAAATACTACGTCTTCTATATCTTTAACATTTGCAAAATTTCTAGCAGCATCGTGAAACATCACATTATTTATTTTTGGTAATATTTTATCTAATTTACCAGAATCATTACCAGAATTATCAAAATTACTAGTAACTTTTTTTAATTTTCTACTAGAAACATCTTTACCTTGATTTTCTAGAGAATTTCTGTTAAACATTATCATTTCTCTATATTTTTCTTCATCATCTTTACGATATGTCTGTTTCTTTATCTCAGGAAGTCTTGTATTATAAATACACAACATTATAGTACTAACTATAAAATCTTTAAAACTCTCTGATGAACTCTTTGCTCTATTTTTGTCACCAAGATCTAAAACGTTCCAAAATGTAGGAAAAACATTCTTCAATGTTGTTATATCTTCAATTCTACTCAAAGGCTTGACTTTTTCACTAATAACCCACCAAGGATATTCGTTTATTTCATCCCAATAATACAATTTAATAAAAAATTTAGAAGTATTAGATCCATGTTTTCTCTGATATATTTTTAATTCTTCTTTATTGTATTTTGAACCATTAACAGATTTTGCTAACTTTAATACCCAAGGTTTATCTTTAAAAGAATACCCAGATCTGCTCTCTCCATCACCTATTAAAGAAATCTTATCATCGTGATAAACAATATTTTCTAATTGTTGATATAATAAATCAGATTGAAAAACATAATACTCGTATGATTCTTTTGTCATTGAATTTTTAAAATCTAAAGTTTTTTTGTTTAACTTTTCAACGTAACTTTTCATTTCCACATCATCAGGAATACTAATATTTTCATTTAAAAAGTTATTCCATTCTGTCATCAGTATATTCCACTCATCATAATTCATAAAATTCTCTCTGTTATATGTTTTTATACATATTTATATATTTATATATTTATATATTAATTCAACATACATTAAATTAGAATAAAACGTCGTATATTAAAAGACATTTATTGTCTCAAGGTTAATGTCACAAGTATGTTAAATATGATTTGTATTATATATTAATCTAGTTCAGTGTATCTATAACCACCAATCTCCTCTTTCTGCTTAAGTTCATCCATCACTGTAGATAAATCATTTTGAAGCTTTACAAAGATTTGCTCATACATTGGTTTCATTTTAGCCTCATATGCTTGACCAAGCATTTCAAAGTAATCCTTATCTCTATTTATCCCTCTCGGGTTCAGTTGGAAAACATCAGAATTTTTTACATACCATTCTGAGAATTCTTCAAACTCTTTTTTTGACGCTCGTCCACTAATTACATCATTACAGAGCTTTAAAGCTTCTTCAACTGACTTCAATTGCTTTTTACCCTCATCTTTTTGAAGCTTTAAAAGGTAACTACGATCTTTTAAACGCTTCATTTTTTCGGGTGATACATTAATTGATTTGGTTTCACCAGGATCTTTAAGACTTATATCTTCATCATCCATTTTATATGATTCAATAATAACTTGTCTTATCATACTTCTTAACTTACTCTCAGACATCCTCATTTAAATTCCTCATAAATCTTTATTTATAATTTATATATTCAATTAAACAACAAAATAAAATTAAATTAAGAGAATCATTGTTACTCAACTTCCAGTTTTCCCAACCTCAACTTCCACATCACCTCATTACAATCACTTTCCCAGGCAATTACCTCATCAACTTCATGACATCCTCCCCACATCTCAACACCTACGCCTGTACATGATCGGACCCTTACTTTTATAGCATCACATACCTTCTTCTCACCCAGATTATCAAATCCTTCATCATCCCAATAATCGCTACAACTCAGTAAAAAAAACAACAATAAACAAGTAATTCGACTCATAATAAATGCTCCTTCAAATAAATCAAATCTACATATCAATTCAAAATCTAAAAGTGTTATTAAACTACTTGTTTATTGTTTACCAAAAAGACTAATTAAGTTATTCCACAAAATAGACACATTATACCACCAAAAAAACCAGTCTTAAGATACAAAATATTGTTTATCTATTAAGGCATATCAATGTCATCATCAGACATATCATCAGACATATCATCAGGTGTCATAGATGGATCAAATTCAACACCTTCACTATCAAACCCATAATCAAATGCTTGATCTGATAAGAATAAGTCCATTTCCTCATCAGATTTATTAAACATTTTTTGAAATCTATCTATAAAAGAAGCTCTCTCTTCATCATTTTCTCTATAATGTCTTACTT